>CAMCRP010000022.1 GCA_945877315.1 uncultured Ruminococcus sp.
CCGTACGCTTCATTTCAAGGCGGTGAAGTGTGTTCTTTCCCGTAAGAAGAACTAGGAAATCCCAAATCAAGGAGAATTAAGGAGTAATTTGATGGCTGTATGATGGCTGAAAATCATATGTACAATATGCACAATTTTTGCTGACGTAAAATCGTTATTTAACTGAAAATTATTATTAAAGATAGATTTTTCTAGTTATTGTGATATAATATAAATTAAACAGTTATCTGTAAATTTAATTTTATCAATCAGTTTTATTGTATATATTTCCATAAAATAGGAAGAAGCACTGTTATGAAATTACCTAACGGATACGGAAGCGTATATAAGCTATCGGGAAACAGACGAAATCCATACGCTGCAAGAATTACCATAGGTTGGGAAGAATGTGACGGAAAGCGAATTCAAAAGAAAAAGATTCTCGGCTATTATCCCACCAAAGAAGCAGCTCTGAATGCTTTGGCGGAGTTTAACAGAAATCCATATAATCCAGAAAGCAGCTGCATTACATTTGAAAAGGTTTATGAGAAATGGGCGACGCAAAAGCTCCCAAAGATCAGCCAAAGCTGCATTAACGGTTATCGGGCGGCATACAAGCTGTGCGGCAGCCTTTACAAGATGCCGTTTCGTGAAATAAAAACCGAGCATTTACAAAAGGTAGTTGACGATTCGGGAAAGGCACACCCCACCTTGAGAAAGCTTCGGGTACTGTTTAGTCAACTGTATAAGTATGCAATGGCTAATGACATAGTTTTCAAGAATTATTCTGAATATGTGGATATTGGAGAAGGTGGAAACGACTCCAAACGCATTCCCTTTACTGTCGAGGAAATTGACCGATTATGGCTTTTTGTAGACGAAATACCGTATGTTGACACTATACTTATTATGATCTACACGGGCTGGCATATAGGTGAGCTTTTGCAGCTGAAAATTGAAGATATAGATACAAAAGAATGGGTCATGAAGGGCGGTATCAAAACAGAAGCGGGAAAAAACAGGCTTGTTCCCGTTCACGAACAAATTCGTCCTCTTGTAAAGCGTCTTGTATATAATAAAGGAACGTATTTAGTTAAGACACCCGAGGGCGGCGAACCGTTGAAATATCATTGTTATCTCGACCGAATTTTCACAGATATTTGCATTGAACTGGATATGGATCACCGTCCCTATGATTGCAGACATACTTTTGCTACATTAATGGATAAAGCAGGTGCAAATTAGCTTTGTATCAAACGTATTATGGGACACGCTTCTGCTGACATTACGGACAAAGTTTATACACATAAGGATCTGTCAGAGCTTCGAAAAGCTATTGAGTTGTTGAAATAACGTTGCCTTTACGATGGCTGTTTAGTGGCTTTTTAATATATAAAGGTTTGTATTTGTACATCATTAACAAAAGCCTATAATTCCATTTTATGGAATTATAGGCTTTGAATTGCAATATTTATGCTGCTATATACGAAGTTTAGTATAATATCTAGCATCATTTATGTTTCATCTTATAATATACGATATTTTGCAGTTTTGTTATATTCTCTGAATTATCTAAAAATGATAATCTGCAGCTCAACAATTAGTATAAAATCTTCCAATGTAAAAAAATCGGACAGGCAAAACTGCCTGTCCGACGAAAAATACTTGAAATGTATCAGATAGAAAGTTGATCGATAACAGCCTTAAGAGCCTTGGAGCTTGCTCTGAGCAGTTCCTCCTCCTCGGGAGTGAACTTAGGCTGGAGTGCTCTCTGAATACCTGTGATACCAACCATATAAGGAAGGCTGAGGCAAACGTTCTCGGTGCCGTAACGTCCGTTAGTCATACTGGAAACAGGAAGAACGGAACCTGTATCTCTGAGAATGCTGTCGCAGATCTTGTTTACAGAAAGAGCGATAGCATAGAAGGTTGCACCCTTGCACTTGATTACCTGTGCGCCTGCGGTACGAACCTCAGTCTCAATAGCCTTGAGTGTTTCGGGGTCATAGCTGAGGCAGTCCTCCTGCTCGCAGAAATCCTTCATATCGATTCCGCCGATAGTGGTCATAGACCAGGGAACCATAGAAGAATCGCCGTGTTCACCCAGAACATAAGCGTGAACGTTCTTGATGTTTACGTCAGCCTTTGTAGCGATAGCAGTACGCAGACGAGAGGAGTCAAGAACAGTACCCGAACCGATAACCTGCTCAGGCTTCAGGTTTGTACACTTGAGAATAGTGTAAGTAAGAATGTCAACAGGGTTGCTGACAACAACATATATAGCATTGGGGGCAAATTCAACGATTTTGGGCATTACGTCCTTGATGATGTTTACATTGGTCTGAGCAAGGTCAAGACGGGACTGACCGGGCTTTCTTGCGATACCGAGAGTTACAACAACGATGTCGGAGTCCTTAGCGTCCTCATACTCACCATCGGTGATGTCAACTGTGGGACAGAAAGCAACGCCCTGGAGAATATCAAGAGCCTCACCCTTTGCCTTTTCCTTGTTAATGTCGATCATAACGATCTCTGAGCAAGTACCCATAACCGTCAGGGTATAAGCAATGGAAGCACCAACGTTACCTGCACCAAGCACGGTGATCTTCTTACCCTTTTTCATTTCCATACAAACTTCCTCCAATTTAAAATCATATACTACCTTTGCCGCAAGCTGCGGTCGGTTTGACATTCGTCAGAATTTCCGAACGCCTTCCCCGATTGTTAATATTATAACATACTCTTTTAGAAATTACAAGAGCAAAAGTAAATTTGTCCGTGAATTAATTCAAAATTCACAATTTATTTATATTTATTGCTGCACCAATCCCGAAATTTTCAGATAATCGCAGATAATATCAACGCACTTGTCAATGCCAATGTCACCTGTGTTAAGACAAAGATCGTAGTTGCGAATATCTGTCCATTCCCTGCCCGTGTGGGACTTATAGTAAGCACTTCTCTCCTTATCGATTTTGTTGATAAGTGCTTCAATATCATCGGTTACATCGGTGTATTTCAGAACATTTTTAACACAGCTGTCCATATCTGCCCAGATGAAAACGCTGAGAACATTAACATAATTCTTCAAAACAAAATCGGCGCACCGTCCCACAATTACGCAGGATTCCTTAGATGCAAGCTCCCTGATTATCTCAGCCTGGAAATTAAACAGATTCTCATCGGAAACAAATTTCCTGTCGGAAGGCGGGATTATCTCCCCCGTATACACCTTTGGACGGCTGAAAAGTCCGCCCTTTGCCTTCTCGTCAGCCTCGCCGAAAAGCTCCTCCTTGATTCCGCTTTTTTCGGAAGCAAGCTTCAAAAGCTCTTTATCGTAGAATTTCACGTTAAGACGCTCAGCCAGCTTTTTTCCTATCTGTCTGCCGCCGCTGCCGTAACCTCTTGCAATAGTAATGACAAAATTATCCATAAGCACACCTCTCATATGACCATATTATCTGTGTTTTATGCCGAGGATCATTCGCCGAGATAAGCTTTCTTGACGGAATCGTCGTTCATCAGCTCATTTGCATCACCCGAAAGGACGATTTTTCCCGTTTCAAGGACATATGCCCTGTTTGCGATGGAAAGTGCCTTCTTAGCGTTCTGCTCAACAAGAAGCACCGTTGTTCCGCTCTTGTTTATCTCCTTGATGATGTCGAATATTTCCGATACATAAAGGGGTGAAAGTCCCATGGAAGGCTCGTCCATAAGGATAATACTCGGGTGGGACATAAGTGCCCTGCCCATAGCAAGCATCTGCTGCTCACCGCCCGAAAGCGTTCCCGCAATCTGATTTTTTCTTTCGAGCAGTCTGGGAAAACGCTTGTAAACCATCTCCAGAGTGTCGGATATCTCCTTTTTGTCCTTGCGTGTGTATGCACCCATTTTCAGATTATCGTAAACTGTCAGCTGCTGAAAAATTCTTCTTCCCTCGGGAACATGAGCCATTCCGAGAGATACTATCTTGTGAGCGGGAGTTTTGGTAAGCTCCTTACCTTCAAACTCTATGCTGCCGCTTTTTGCCTGAATAAGTCCTGTGATAGTATGGAGAATAGTGGTTTTTCCTGCGCCGTTTGCACCGATAAGAGCGATTATCTCCCCCTGATTAACCTCGAAGGATATGCCCTTGACAGCGTTGATAACACCGTAATAAACCTCAAGATCCTTTATTGTAAGCATTGCCATATTCCGCACCGCCCTCCTGTTAATCTCCGAGATAAGCCTTGATAACGCGCTCGTCGTTGAGGACGTCAGCCGTGATACCGTGAGTAAGCTCCGTACCGAAATTCAGAACAGTAACTTCCTCGCAGATACCTGAAACAAGCTTCATATCGTGTTCAATAAGTAGAATGGTCATATCGAAATTATCTCTTACAAAGCGGATAGTGTTCATCAGCTCCGCCGTTTCGTTGGGGTTCATGCCTGCAGCAGGTTCGTCAAGAAGCAGCAGCTTCGGTGATGTCGCCAGTGCTCTTGCTATTTCCAGCTTACGCTGTTTGCCGTAAGGAAGATTTGCGGCGGTGAAATTTGCCTCCGCTTCAAGTCCCATTACCTTTAAAAGCTCCATAGCCTTGTCTGTGATCTCCTTTTCCGCCTTGAAAAATTTCGGCAGACGGAAAATTCCTTCAAAAGTGCTGTAAGGCGTACCGTTATGCAGTCCGACCTTAACATTGTCAATAACCGTAAGCTCCTTAAACAGACGTATATTCTGGAATGTACGGGCAATTCCGGCCTTGTTTATCTCAATAGTGCTGAGCTTTACAAGGTTCTGTCCGTCCAGAACGATAGTACCCGTGTCTGCCTTATAAACGCCTGTCAGCAGGTTGAAAACGGTGGTTTTTCCCGCACCGTTAGGACCGATAAGTCCGTAAAGCTGACCCTTTTTTATTGTAAGATTGAACTCGTTTACGGCTTTAAGTCCGCCGAAGGAAATGCTCAGATTTGTTACTTCCAACATATTCATGCCTGAGTTTCCTCCTTTTTAGCAAACATTGCCTTTATCTTGTAAGAAACAGTTTCCTTAAATTCCTTTGCTTTTGGCGACCAGTTGAACAGCATTACCACAATGAGCACTATAGCGTAAACCAACATTCGGTAATCGCTGAGGAAACGCAGCTTTTCGGGGAGAATGTACAGGATAACAGCCGCAATGACCGAACCTCTGATATTTCCGATACCGCCGAGAACAACGTAAACAAGTATCATAATTGACGCATTGTAATTGAACTTGTCGCCCGCAGATGTCAAGGTTGAGAAGTTGTGTGAATATAGCACACCTGCCGCACCTGCAAGGGCTGCAGAGATAGTGAATACCATCAGCTTATATTTTGTAATGTTGATTCCGACCGATTCGGCTGCAATACGGTTATCTCTGATAGCCATAATAGCACGTCCGTCACGAGAATTTACAAGGTTCTGCACAATAAACAGAGTTATCAGCACAAGGACAATGCCAACGGTAAAGTTTGAATCCTGCGGTGTTCCCGAAATACCCTGTGCACCCTTGATGATGATCTTTCCGTCCTCGGCAAGCCCCATATCCATTGCACTTTTCAGAGAGAAATGCAGACCGTTTGAGTCAACACCGAAGTTTATAACATTCACAAGATTTTTGATGATTTCACCGAATGCAAGGGTAACGATAGCAAGATAGTCACCCTTCAAACGAAGAACGGGGATTCCAATAAGTGCGCCAAACAGCGCTGCAAAAGCAGCACCGATAATGATAGCGATGGTAAATCTGATAGGTGCAACTGTTATAGTGTCCTCAGTCAGCTTTGAGAAAATCGCTCCCGTATACGCTCCGATACACATAAATCCCGCATGACCAAGGCTCAGCTCACCCAGAATACCAACAACAAGGTTCAGCGAAACCGCCATTATAACGTAAATACATACAGGAACCAGGAAGCCCTTCATAGAGTTTGAAAGTCCTCCGCATAGCTGGATTATCATAACAATTGCATAAAGAGCAATGACCATTCCATAGTTGATAAGGCTGTTTTTTGTAGATTTGCTAAGCTTCTTCATATGTACACAGCCCCCTTAAACCTTTTCCTGAATATTCTTGCCAAGGATACCCGTAGGCTTTATCAGCAGAACAACAACGAGGATTGCAAAAACAATAGCGTCAGCCATCTGAGATGATATATACGCCTTGCCGATATTTTCGATAATACCGATAAGCAGTCCGCCTATCATTGCCCCGGGGATAGAACCGATGCCGCCAAAAACCGCCGCAACGAACGCCTTGATACCGGGCATTGTTCCCGAATAAGGTGTCAGGTTAGGATATGCCGAACACATCAGCGCACCCGCAACCGCTGCCAGTGCCGAACCGATCGCAAATGTCAGCGAAATGGTAGCGTTTACGTTGATACCCATAAGCTGCGCCGCACCCTTATCCTCGGAAACAGCCTTCATTGCCTGTCCCGCTTTGGTTTTGTTTACGAAAAGTGTCAGACCTATCATAATAACGATACAAGCGGTTATGGTAACAATTGCAGTTCCCGAAATGGAAACCTGACCATCAAAAAGCTTTACAGCCTTGAGATCTACGATAGATGTGAAGGACTTGGAATCCGCACCGAAGATAAGCAGTGCAAGATTCTGCAGCAGATAGCTGACACCTATAGCCGTAATAAGCACCGCCAGCGAGGAGCTTGCATTTCTCAGGGGACGATATGCAACTTTCTCAATAAGCACGCCCAATGCCGTACAGACCGCCATTGCTATAATAAGGCTGAGAAGTGCCGAAGCACCCATACTTGTCATAGAAATGAACACCGCAAACGCACCCACCATAATTACGTCACCATGGGCAAAGTTAAGCATTTTTGCTATACCGTAAACCATAGTATAGCCGAGGGCGATGATCGCATAAACACTTCCAAGGCTGAAACCGTTTATCAGATGATTAAGAAAGCTCATAGTTATTCCCCGTTTCGATATTATTTTTATACGAAGAACTAAAAATAAAAAGCTCACTTGCGCTTTTCATTTTTAGTTCTTCATATACCGCTGTACCGCCGACGAAAAATTCGCCGACGGTAACAAATGCGGATAAAATTTATTAAGTCAGATTACATTGCCTTGTAGGAACCTGTCAGTGTCTTAGTTCCGTCATCGTTTGTAACCTCTTCAACAGCAATTACAACTGCCTTAGGAGCCTTTGTGGGTTCACCGTCAGCGGACCAAACCATGCCTGCGCCTGTAAGACCATCGTAGGTGATCTCCGTCATAGCCTTCTTCATAGCATCAGCCATATCGGAAGTAGACATATCGGGTGTGATACCTGCCTTTTCAGCAGCAGCCTTGATGATGTAGATAGCATCGTAAGCATCGGCAGCAAACTGATTGGGAACATCGCCGTAAGCAGCCTTATAGTCGGAAACAAACTTCTGTGTCTTTTCGTCCTGAGCATCAGCAGCGAAAGGAGTAAGAAGCATAACGTCCTTTGTAAGGTTCAGGTCAAAGTTTTCAACGTTAAGGATACCGTCAAGACCGTCGCAGCCAAAGAACTTGGGAGCGAATTCCATTGTGGCAGCCTGCTGGAGGATAAGAGAAGCCTCCTGATAATAGATAGGAAGGAATACAAGCTCAGCGCCTGCGTCCTTAGCCTTCTGGAGCTGTACGGTAAAGTCAGTCTTAGAGTCATCGGTAAATGCCTCAGCAGCAACGATCTCGAAGGGCTGGTTTGCAGCCTCAGCGGAGAACTTCTCATAGATACCGGAGGAGTAAACATCGGAGCTGTTGTAGATAACCGCTACCTTAGAAGCAAGACCATTCTCGCCTATGTACTTAGCGGAACCAAGGCCCTGGTTGGGGTCGGAGAAGCATACTCTGAATGCGTTATCGTACTTGATGCTTTCAACAGCAGAGCCGGAGGGAGTCAGCTGGAACATATTGTCCTTGTGAGTTTCCTCAACTACTGCCTGACAGGGTGTTGAAGTAACGGTACCCATCAGCATCTGCATACCCCAGTCTTTAAGGGTGTTGTACGCATTTACAGATTTCTCTGCATCGTGAACGTCGTCCTCAAACTTGAATTCTACCTGAACGCCGTTGATACCGCCTGCAGCATTGATCTCCTTTACAGCCATCTCAGCTGCATTCTTAACAGCAAGACCGTAAACCGCAGCACCGCCTGTTACAGGGCCGATACCACCGATTTTGAATACTGTGCCCGAAGCACTTGCAGAATCGCCGCCGTTAGAAGCGGAACCGCTTTCACTGCCGCCACCGCAGGCAGTGAGGAAAGGAACGGTCATCATTGCAGAAAGACCGAGTGCCATAAGTTTCTTTGCAAACTTGTTCATTGAAATAAACCTCCTGAGCAAAAATAAAAATGACGGAAAAGAAAGAAAAACTTGCTTTCCTTATATAATATAATAAACTCTGCGGCCAAAAAAGTCAATGAACAATTAAGCCGATTTAACTGCTATTTTACAATATATTATTAGGGATTTTACACACATTTCGCCTGTTATATCAAGTAAATATGACCAATAAACAAACAAAATCTGTACAATCCTACATATTAAGCGTTCTTTGCTTCAAGCTCCAGCAGATATTTCTTGAATTCTGTGCCGAGAGCATAACCCGAAAGAGAACCGTCCGAAGCCACTACTCTATGACAGGGAATGATAATGGGAATGGGGTTCTTGCCGTTTGCAGTTCCCACAGCCCTGTAAGAACCCGGGCAGCCTGCCATTTCAGCAGTCTGCTTATAAGTCCTGGTTTCGCCGTAGGGAATGTCCTTGAGAACGTTCCAGACAGAAAGCTGAAAATCTGTACCTTCCAGCTTCAAGGGCAGATCAAAGCTCTTTCTCTTTCCCGCAAAATACTCGGAAAGCTGCTTTTTAGCCTCCTTCAGCAGCGGAGTTTCAGCCATAAAAAAGCTGACGATAGGTGCACCTGTTTCGATTCCCGAGATCTTGCCGTCCTCCTCGGTAATACTGATAACACCTGCTTCTGTTTTCAGAAGTGCAGTAAATTTCATACTCATAAAATCAATCCTTTCGGATAGTCCGCAAAATACCATGATGCGAACATACATATACAAATTATATTTTACCACACAAATATTGATATTTATACGGGAAAAATTTAACATATATTTATTTTTCACTATTCTCTTGACACAGGACAATATTTTCTATAAAATATTTTTAGGACAATTATTCGGAAATCCTTATCCGCAAAGGAGTGAACAGCTACGGTTACAATTCTCATCGGACGAATAGCCTCGGGAAAGACCTACATAGCAAGACGGCTCAAAAAAGACGGTGCTGCCGTTCTGCTGTCCTGCGACAAGCTTATGCTTACTCTTTTTGATGAATGTCTTGGGGAACATCACAACGAAATGCAGGCGAAATGCTATCGTTATCTTTACGATCTTTCGCTGGATATAAACGCTGCGGGCGGTGATGTTATTCTGGATTTTGGTTTCTGGACTAAGGCGCAGCGTCGGGAAGCTGAGGAATTTTTCCGTGCCGCAAACATCAAGCTAAAACGCATTTATATAGTATCGGACGATACAGAGCGAAAAAAACGTCTGAAAAAACGTAACGCCGCCGCAGAAAGGCACCCGGGCAGACAATATATCATCTCCCCCGAAATGCTTGAAGTATTTGACAGCCGTTTTGAGAAGCCCGAAAGCTGGGAATATGATGAACTTTTTATAAATTAATTGGAGGACACCTATGAACACAAAGCTTTTTGCAAAAACAAACAGAAACGTTTCCATACTCGGCCTGGGCTGTATGCGCCTTCCGCAGACAGAGGTTGACGGAAAATGGATAATCGACAGAGAAAAATCCCTTGAAATGGTAGATGAAGCCTATAACAGCGGCATTAACTACTTTGACACCGCTTATATGTACCACGACGGACAGTCGGAGGACTTTATGGGTGAAGCTCTCAGCCGTTATCCTCGTAAAAGCTTTATGCTTGCTACCAAGCTGCCCATCTGGATGGCAGATACTCCCGAAGATATGGAGAGAATATTCACGGAACAGCTGAAAAAGCTGAAAACCGATTACTTTGACTTTTACCTTCTCCACTCTCTCGGCAGAGGAAATTGGGACAAGTGCAAAAAATTTGGCGCATACGAATTTGTAAAACGCAAGCAGGCGGAAGGCAAAATTATCAACGTTGGATTTTCCTTCCACGACTCCCCCGACGTTCTGGAGGAGATCGCATCTGCGGAGGAATGGGACTTTGCGCAGATACAGCTAAACTATTTCGACTGGGATTATCAGAATGCAAAGCGTCAGTACGAGATCCTCGAAAGCAAGGGCATTCCCGCCATTATTATGGAGCCTGTCAGAGGCGGCGCACTTGCCGATCTGGGTGATGAAGCCAACGCTATTCTCAAAGCTGAAGAGCCAAACAAATCAATTGCATCATGGGCGATTAAATTTGCCGCTTCAAAGGAAGGCGTGCTGACCGTTCTCAGCGGTATGTCAAATATGGAGCAGCTTCGTGACAATATTGCCACAACGACCGATTTCAAAGCACTTACCGACGCCGAAAACGAAATGCTCTTCAAGGCGGCAAAGGTTTACAGCAAAAACCTGGCTGTCCCCTGCACAGGCTGCCGCTACTGTATGGACTGCCCCATGGGCGTTGACATTCCCAAAGCATTTGTCAAGTGGAACAACTATGCAAAGAGCCTTGACAAGTGGAATCTCTGCGATGAGTATAATCAGCTTCGCAAGGACAAATGTGCTCCCGACCAATGCGTTTCATGCGGAAAATGCGCAGAGCATTGCCCTCAGCATATCGACATTCCCGCAAGACTGGCAGAAATGACAGCAAAGGTCAACAGCTAATTGTTACATAATAATCATAATACGCCGTCGGTTCAGCTGCAAAACCGACGGCATTTATTTTTCTGATTTTACCTAACAGTTGTTAGATGGATTTCTTTCTCTGCTGTTTGCGTTCGGCAGCTGCGTTATAGTCTGCACGTTCCTGTTCGGTTTCGGGAATTATTCTCGGTACGGGACAGGGTCTTTCGTCTTTATCAAGTGCAATAAGGATAAAATATGCCGTGTTGATAAGGGAACGTTCCCCGTCAAGGCTTTCCACATAGGCTTCGGTGCGAATCTCCATGGAAGTTCGTCCCACATATGTCACCCGTGCTCCGATAACTACCGTGTCACCGACATGTGCGGGTGCTTTGAAGCTGATGCTGTCAATGGCGGCAGTGGTCACTTCCCTGCCTGCGTGGCGTCTGGCGGTTATGGCTGCGGCTAAATCCATCCATTCAAGCAGTCTGCAGCCGAAAAGTCTGCCGTTTCCGTTGGCATCCTTGGGCATTACGATGTAGCATTGCTCTGTTGCTGAGTCTGAAACCTTTTTAATTTGTTCGTCCATACATTATCCTCACTTTCTTTTACAATAGTATTATAACTCATTTTCGAAAGAATTTCAATCAAAATAAATTTTGCAAAGAAAATTATATAAACCTCTTGACAAATTATATAAAGCGTGATATAATCATAATCACAAAGGAGGGAAATTCCGATGAATAAAAGTCTTTACAGCCTTATCCTTATGGACGAGGTTGTAAAAGGTATCGACAAGGCGGCGTACAGCCTGAAAACCTCCCGCTCAGCCTTGATAAACCAAATTCTTGCGGATTATCTGTCCCTCAAAACTCCCGAATATCATACAGGCGAGGTGTTCGGAATTGTGGGCAGACAGCTTGAAGCGGACAGTGATATTAAAGTCTGCGAAGGCGGTTCGGCAAATATTCTCTCTTTACGCAGCGCACTCAATTACAAGTATAACCCAACTCTGCGCTACACCGTCACCCTAACCCCCGATGGTGACAGCATTCTCGGGCGCATGGAAGCAGCTCTCAGAACCCAGAATAAGCTTCTGATAAACAAGGTCAGCGGCTTTTACTACATCTGGGCAACTGTTCTCGGAAACGGAGAAAATGACGCTGTTCACAATGAGGGCTATGTTATCGAGGACGCAAAGTATGTGGGAAATTTCCGAATTTACGGCGATTACAGAAGTATGTCCGAAAGCGATACCGCAGCACTTGTGACAGCCTATGTAAGACATTTTGACGATTCCATCAAAAAATTCTTCGGTCTTCCCGAAGATGAATGCAGCGAAATACTCCTTAACCTCAATAACGGAAAGGAAGAATAAATATGAATATGCAAAACTTAACAAAGAAATCCATCGAAATTGTGCAGAACGCTCAGTCTGTTGCTGTGGAATATCAGAATATGAACATTGAGCAGCAGCACATTCTCTATGCAATGATGAAGCAGGACGGCGGACTTATCCCCCAGCTGCTGACAAAAATGGGCGTTGACATTTCGGACTTTGAAAATGCCGTTGAAGCGTCCCTCTCAAACATTCCCCGTGTAACGGGCAGCGGACGCAAGCCCGACACAGTTTATGTCACACAGGACGTTGACAGGGCATTGCAGAAGGCAGAGGAAACCGCAAAGCGTATGTCCGACGAGTATATTTCCGTCGAGCACCTCTTTCTCGGTCTGCTGGAAGCCCCCAACAAGGAGACCGCAAAGCTTTTCAAGAACTTTGCCATTGACAAGGACGGCTTCTTAAAGGCACTTTCTGAGGTCAGAGGCGGTCAGCGTGTCACCACCGATTCCCCCGAGGAAACCTACGATGCTCTTAAAAAGTACGGTCAGGAGCTTGTCGGTCTGGCAAAGGCAAACAAGCTTGACCCCGTTATCGGACGTGATACGGAGATAAGAAACGTTATCCGAATTCTGTCCCGTAAAACGAAGAACAATCCTGTTCTTATCGGTGAACCCGGTGTCGGAAAGACCGCTATTGCCGAGGGACTTGCCCTGAGAATTGTCAGAGGAGATGTTCCCAACAACCTTAAAGACAAGAAGATATTCTCCCTTGATATGGGTGCCCTGGTTGCAGGCGCAAAGTACAAGGGCGAATTTGAGGAACGTCTGAAAGCCGTTCTGAACGAGCTGAAAAAGGCAAACGGCGAAATTCTCCTCTTTATTGATGAAATTCACACTATTGTGGGTGCAGGCAAGGGCGACGGTGCAATGGACGCAGGCAACCTGTTAAAGCCTATGCTTGCAAGAGGAGAGCTTCATTGTATCGGCGCAACAACTTTGAATGAGTACCGTCAGTACATCGAAAAGGACAAGGCTCTCGAAAGACGTTTTCAGCCCGTTATGGTTCCCGAGCCCAATGTTGAGGACACTATCTCCATTTTAAGAGGTCTGAAAGAGCGTTATGAGGTTTTCCACGGCGTAAAAATACAGGATTCTGCACTTATTACCGCCGCTACCCTTTCCAACCGCTATATTACCGACAGATTTCTCCCCGATAAGGCAATAGACCTTGTGGACGAAGCCTGTGCACTTATCCGCACCGAAATGAACTCTATGCCCACCGAGCTTGACGAAATTTCCCGAAAGATCATGCGTCACGAGATCGAGGAAACTGCCCTGAAAAAAGAGGACGACAAGCTTTCCAAGGAGCATCTTGAGGAAATCCAAAAGGAGCTTGCGGAAATGCGTGCGGAATTTGCCGAGATGAAAGCCCGCTGGGAAAACGAAAAGGCATCTATCGGCAAGGTTCAGAAGCTTCGTGAGGAAATCGAAAAGATAAACGGCGAAATTGCCGCAGCAGAACGCAATTACGACCTTAACAAGGCTGCCGAGCTGAAATACGGCAAGCTCCCCGCTCTCCAGAAGGAGCTTGACGAAGCCGAGGACGAGGAGCACAGCGGCAAAAAGCACACCCTTCTCCGTGACAAGGTAACCGAGGAAGAGATCACCCGCATTATCAGCCGTTGGACAGGCATTCCCGTTGCAAAGCTCATGGAGGGCGAGCGTGAAAAGCTGCTGAATATGGAGAATATCCTCCATAAGCGTGTTATCGGTCAGGATGAAGCCGTTCTCAAGGTCAGCGAAGCTATTCTCCGTTCAAGAGCGGGAATTCAGGACCCCAACAGACCCATTGGTTCCTTTATGTTCTTAGGTCCTACGGGTGTCGGAAAAACCGAGCTTGCAAAGGCTCTTGCGGAAGCTCTGTTTGATGACGAAAAGAACATTGTCCGCATTGATATGACGGAATATATGGAGAAATTCTCCGTAAGCCGTCTGATCGGAGCACCTCCGGGATATGTGGGCTATGAGGAGGGCGGTCAGCTGACAGAAGCCGTTCGCCGCAGACCCTATTCCGTTGTACTGTTTGACGAGGTTGAAAAGGCTCACCCCGATGTGTTCAACATTCTCTTACAGGTGCTTGATGACGGTCACATTACCGATTCTCAGGGACGCAAGGTGGATTTCAAAAACACTATCATTATCCTGACATCAAATCTGGGTTCGTCCGCTATTCTCAACGGCATTACCGAGGACAACACCATTTCCGAAGAAGCCGAAGAAGAGGTAAACGAGCTTCTCCATCAGCAGTTCCGTCCCGAGTTCCTGAACCGTCTGGACGAGATAGTGCTGTACAAGCCCCTTTCCAAGTCGGACATAGGTCAGATCGTTGATATTATGCTGGCACATCTCAGCAGCCGTCTGGAGGACAGACAGCTTTCCGTAAACGTTACGGAGGCAGCAAAGAACTACATTATCGACGAGGGCTACGACCCCGTATTCGGCGCAAGACCGCTTAAAAGATTTATCCAAAGCAAGGTGGAAACGCTTATTGCTCGAAAGATAATTGCCGAGGACATTGAGCCTTACTCAACTCTTACGGTAGATTTTGTTGACGATGCGCTGACTGTTTCCGTGGCAAAAATCGAAGAATAATTTCCCGGGAAACTCTCGGCAAAGGACTGCTTCATTGTGAGGCAGTCCTTTTTTGCGTCTTGACATTTTCATTATGATGATTTATAATAAAATGTAAAGAAAAATTTTGAAAAAGAGGAACGCAATATGACAAAAAGAAGTATTTTAAAGCAGATAATCGTGTTCTTGATACCTTGTTTAGTCATCTCGAATATACTGTGGTATCTCGGCTATTCCGATCAGACCTCTGACAACTCTATGATGTTTGTTATGCTTGCAGGATTTTTACCTGCGGCTTTGGCACTGATCATCACAAAGGTAACAAAGGAAGGCTGGAATAATCTCGGCATAGCGTTCAACATAAAAAAGGGTTGGAAGATGTATCTTCTTTCAATTATAGGAACAACGGCTATGGCATATCTTGCCGACCCGCTTATGCTGCTGATATTTTCCGAGGACGTTTCCACCACCTTTACCCTCCCGCAGATAAAGGACGTAGCGTTGGCAATGCTTATCGGAACAGCCTGCCTTATTGAATGTCTGGGCGAGGAGCTGGGGTGGATAGGCTATCTTTTCCCGAGATTGGAAAGGGTGATGGGCACTATACCCGCCTGTGCTGTTCTCGGAACTATCAGAGCAGTATGGCATATCGGGATTCTGTTTTTTATAGAGTACCCTGTTGTTTCGTTTATTGAACTGATGCTGTCGAATATTTTTCTCCAGCTGTTTATGATATATATGTTCAAAAAAAGCGGGTCGCTTTTCCCCTGTTCGATCTCTCACGGCATATCAAATCTGCTCCCAATCTTCCTGGTGTATGAAAGCAAGTGGTATTATACAAGCGTAGTGCCCATGGTCATTTCCATGCTGCCTGCACTTATTTTTGCCGCATTGGGTTTTCTGGGATTGAAGCGGAATGGTTTGATAGAAAAGCCTTCGGTCATGCAGTCGGATAACAGCGACCAGACATAAAAGGAATACACCTTATGTACAAATATTCATACAAGCTGTCCAACAATGCCGACAAAAGCGATTACACCGAGCTTATTGAAAAGCTGTCGGCGGAATTTCCCGAACTTATCCGACTGACTAAAGATGATGAAAACGCATTCCGGACCGTGTTCGCCACCCCCGAGAACAAATCGGAAAAGCTATGCCTTACCTTTTACAAAACAGAAAAAAGCATTGAGCTGCTGTCGGAAAACAGGATAAAAAATCTTTCCGACCAAGAACTTCAAACACTTCTAAATATTACACAATGTGAATGTAATACCGACCCTGCGGGAATGAAAAAAATCACCATATTTGCTGTTGAGTTATGCTTTCTTCTGTCGTATATTTTTCTGGGATATTGCAATGCAGCTCTCAGCTTTATTAACAAATCCGACCAACCTTTTGAATATATGCTGCAAAGCTTTATTATGAGCCTGCCCGCCGCAGCCGTATGTTATTTTACATATCCTATACTAAAGCGCAGAACAGGTTATAGCAGTATCAAAACCAGATTTATGCAGTTTGGCGGGATTATGGCGTTAATTTTCGCAGCATTTTCATTTATTACAGCAAATTCTTATATGATCTCAATTATAATGATCCTTTTGCTTGCGTGTTCCGTTCCCATTGCTTGCTTTGCAATTATAACGGCTATTCTGTTTGAACGAATGATCACATTTATAAAGAAGAAAATCACATACACAAAATAAAAGCTTCGCAAAGTCCTAAACCAAGACTTTGCGAAGCTTTTTTCATTATTAACGATACATTACATATCAGAAAAGACCGGAAATTTCCCCGTTTTCATCACAGTCAATCTTTAATGCGGCGGGTGCCTTGGGAAGTCCGGGCATAGTCATAATATCTCCCGTAAGTGCGACCACAAAGCCCGCACCCGCAGACAGCTTGACATCACGGACGGTAATCTTGAAGCCCTCGGGCTTACCCAGCTTGGCGGGGTCGTCGGACAGCGAATACTGAGTCTTAGCCACGCAAACAGGCGTATCACCATAGCCCAGACGTTCTATCTCGGCAATAGCCTTCTCCGCCTGAGTTGTGAACACTACTCCGTCAGCACGGTAAATCTCACGAGCAATAGTTTCAAGCTTTTCCTTGATAGGCAGCTTTTCATCGTAAATAGGCTTGAAGTTTGATGGATTATTTTCGATGGTTTTGCAAACCTTTTCGGCAAGGTCAGTTCCTCCCTCGCCGCCCTTTGCGAATATTTCCGCAAGGGACACTTCTACTCCCATTTCGGCACAGAAATCCTTGATTATAGCTATCTCAGCTTCCGTATCGGTATGGAAACGGTTAATAGCAACAACAACGGGCAAACCGAATTTCTGCATATTTTCGATATGCGTTTTCAGATTTACAATGCCCTTTTTCAGAGCTTCGGTGTTTTCCGAATTAAGCTCGGGCTTAGGAACACCACCGTTATATTTCAGCGCACGGATAGTTGCAACCAGAACAACACAGTCGGGTTTCAGTCCCGCAAAACGGCACTTGATATCGAAGAATTTCTCCGCACCCAGATCCGAACCGAAGCCCGCTTCGGTAATAGCGTAGTCACCCAGCTTCAAGGCAAGCTTAGTTGCCTGAACGGAGTTGCAGCCGTGAGCAATGTTGGCAAATGGTCCGCCGTGAACGATAGCGGGATTGTTTTCCAGAGTCTGCACAAGGTTTGGCTTCAAGGCATCTCGCATAAGTGCTGTCATTGCACCTTCCGCACCTAAATCTCTGGCATAAACAGGCTCATTGTCCAGATTATAGGCAACGAGAATATTTCCCATACGCTTTTTCAGATCGGAAATGTCGTTTGCAAGGCATAGGATAGCCATTATCTCGGACGCAACGGTTATCTGGAAACCGTCCTCTCTCGGAAAACCGTTCAGCTTGCCGCCCAAAGCAACGATGACGTTTCGAAGCGCACGGTCATTCATATCAAGGCAACGCTTGAACATTATGCGGCGCTCGTCGATACGCAGCTCATTTCCCTGATGGATATGATTGTCTATCAGAGCGCAGAGCAGATTGTTTGCGGCGGTGATAGCGTGCATATCTCCCGTAAAATGAAGGTTAATGTCCTCCATGGGAACGACCTGAGCATATCCGCCGCCCGCAGCACCGCCCTTTATGCCGAAAACGGGTCCCAGGGACGGTTCACGAAGAGCAAGCACAGCCTTCTTGCCTATCTTGCTCATAGCTTCTTCCAGGCCAACGGAAATTGTGGTCTTTCCCTCACCCGCAGGTGTGGGGTTGATAGCGGTAACAAGTATCAGCTTGCCGTCGGGACGGTCTGCCAGCTTGCCGTAAAGACCGCTTGCAAGCTTCGCCTTGTAGTGTCCGTAAGGCTCGGTATCATCTTCGGAAATTCCCAGTTTTGCGGCAATTTCGGTTATCTTCTTCATCTTCGCCTGTTTTGCGATTTCAATATCGGAAAGCATAGAAATTCTCCTTTTTAAATAGGTTACGCAGATTATCGGGAAATATTACAGATCAATAAAATATTTCATAATGGTAGGACCCTGCTCGATGAACACGCCCGTATTCTTAGCGTTTTCTTCGGTAAATGCGGGCTGACCGTCTGCCTTATGTGAGCTTCTGTAAATCATAAAGGGAACGGGGTCGGAGGTGTGTGTTTTCAGAGCAAGAGGTGTGGGGTGGTCGGGAAGGATCATTATCTTGAAATCGCCCATTTTTTCAAGCTCGGGAAGAATTCTGCCGAGAATTTCGCTGTCGATAAGCTCCAGCGATTTCACCTTGTTCTGTATTTCGTGACGGTGACCGCATTCATCGGGTGCTTCAACGTGGATATAAACGAAATCGCTGCCGTTTTTCAGCTCATTTACAGCGGCATCAGCCTTGCCCTTGAAGTTTGTGTCAATGTAGCCTGTTGCGCCCTCAACGTTTACAACGTTCATTCCGCTGAACTTGCCGATTCCCTTTAACAGGTCAACAGCGGATATCATAGAACCCTTCAGACCGTAAAGCTTTGTGAAATCCTCCAGCTCAGCTCGAACGCCCTCGCCCCAGAACCATACGCAGTTTGCGGGACGAAGCCCTCTTGCAATTCTTGCCTTGTTTACGGGGTGGTCTTTCAAAAGCTCACAGGACTTCTTCATCATTTCATAAAGCTTTGCTGCATTGGGGTGAAGGGGCTGATACTCCTTTATCTTTCTTCCCGTGATATCGTGAGGAGGTGTCAGCGTTCCCACGTCTGTTGTGCCGCCGTTCCAGATAAGGCAGTGACGGTAGCTTACACCGCTGTAAAGGGTAAACTCCTCATTGTCAAAATGCTCTTTCAGGAAGTTTATAATTTCCCTGCCCTCTTCGGTGGAAATATCGTCGGCACAATAGTCAACAAGAGTTTTATCCTCGAAATTAGGCTCGTCGGAAACGGTAACAAGGTTGCATCTGAATGAAACATCGGTAGACTTCATATCAATGCCAATACTTCCGGCTTCCAGCGGAGAACGTCCCGTATAGCAAACAGCGGGGTCATATCCCAGAACGGAAAGGTTTGCAACGTCCGAACCGGGCTTCAGTCCGGGTGCAACCGTTCTCACAAGGCCCATAACGGAATCCTTTGCAAGCTTGTCCATATTGGGTGTAACGGACGCAGAAAGGGGTGTCTTGCCGCCAAGCTCCTCCACGGGATAATCGGCACAGCCGTCACACAGCAGAACTACATACTTCATTTTATATCATACTCCTTCGCAAAATTTGCAATATAAATCCTATGCAAACTATTTTATCATAAATTTCACCAAATTTCAAGGCTGATTTTCGGTAAATAAAAATAATATTTTTATGAATTTAATATTGCATTTATTGTTTTAGATATGCTATACTATGAAAAAAAGCAGAAAAAGGACTGTTTTTATGATAGAAATATTTTTATCGGTATATAACGGCGAGGAATATCTTGAAAAACAGCTGGATTCCCTTCTTTCTCAGGACTATGGGGACATTATCATAACCGTTCGGGACGACGGCTCCACCGATTGTTCCGCCGAGATAATCGGCAGATACATAGAAAAATATCCCCGAAAAATACGCAGGATAACCACCCATACAAACAGCTGCACGGAGAGCACTTCTTTCAGTGAGCTTATGAAAAATGCCATCATCGGCGATAATAACACCTGCTATGCCTTCTGCGGACGGGGCGAGATATGGAAGCCCCACAAGCTTACCAAAGAGATGGAAAAGATGTCGGTACTCAGGCAGACCGAAGGCTTTCACACACCAAAGCTAGTCTGCTGTGACGGAGAAAAAGGCACGGAAATACCCTCCGTTTCCGCGCATAAAAATCTCAGAAACGGAAAATTCACCCTTAAACAGGCACTTGCGGAATGTCCCATAATAGGCGGCAGCTGCCTGATAGACGGAGCAATGCTGTCCCTGTGCGCCAATATACCCGAAAATGTCGATTACGGTTGGTGGATAGCCGCAATCGCCGCATCATTTGGTGCTGTGATTTATATTCCCGAGCAATATGTACAATATTCGGGACAGATCGGAGAAATCCCCGAAAGCTACTATGAACAAGCAGCGGCATTTCTCGAAATATTTGACCCAAAGTTCAATCCCGCACAAAGAAGGTACATCAAACAATACGCCGACTGCCGCAATAAAGGAAAACTTGCCAAAGTATTTCGGATATTATTCGGCGGATATTTGCGAAAAGGTCTGAAAAAAGCCTTAAAGCAGATCATTTCCTGCTGATTTTCACTAAATTTACTTGATATTTTCATTATTTTGTGCTATAATAATGGCAATGTTTTTTGAAAAGGAATGAATATTTTTGAAGCTGCTTAAATATCTGTTAGTGCTGACTGTTGTTTTGTTTGCCGCAGTTTATTTTATTACATCATTCTCTCCGAATGAAAATAAGAATGACAAGGCGGAGGCTGATGAATCCCAAACGTCGGTGTCCGAAGAAACAACAGTTACGGCAGAAACGGAGGCTTCTGTGGAAATAGACAATGAATGGGCATATTTTGTAGTAAACAAGGATATTCCCCTCCCCGAAGGCTACAAGCCCGAAACTACCGTTGTTTACGGTCAAAAGGAAATGGACTACCGTGCTGCGCAGTATATGCTGAAAATGCTGGAGGACGCTAAGAAGGACGGCATCGAGCTGGTTGTTATGTCCGCTTACCGTTCCCACGAATATCAGCAGGGCATTTTTGACGATGATGTGCAAAGGTACGTAAATCAGGGCTATTCCGAGGAAGAAGCCCGCAAAATAACGGCGGATAACATCGCCGTTCCGGGGCACAGCGAACATGAAACGGGTCTTGCCGCAGACATAAAGACCACCACTTGGGAGGGCGAGATAACCGAGGAATTTGAAAACACTCCCGAGTTTGAATGGCTTGACAAAAACGCATGGAAATACGGCTACATTCTCCGCTATCCAAAGGATAAGGTGGAGATAACCAAATATAACTATGAACCGTGGCATTATCGGTTTGTGGGATTGTATTACGCAGAAAAAATAAAGGAAAGCGGGCTTTGTCTGGAGGAATTTTACGAGCAGAATCCCCCGAGAGAAACCGCTCCCGCCGAAACAGAGCCGCCTGTCACCGAGCCTGAGGAAACCTCCTCAAAGGTAAGCTTTGTGGTATAAGCGGCAGATAAAAAGGAGATCAACAGCAAATGAAGTTAAAGAGAACAGCATCAAAGCTGTCAGCAGCTGCTATGGCATTTGTTATGGCTTTTGCGGCATTGTCCTCAGACAGTCCCGATGTGATATACACCTATGCAAATAACGCAATGACCGAGCTTGAACAGCGTCAACAGGAGCTTGCTGAGGAACGAAAAGAGATAGAAAAGCAGCTCTCCGAGATCGAAGGCAAGACCGAAGAATACGAAAAGTACATCGAGGAATATGACAAAAAAATGGAGATACAGGAAGAACAGCTTGCCAATATCGCCGAGCAGATCAAAATAATGGAAACGAACATTGCCGATCTGGACAAAAAGATCGCCGACAAGGAAGCGGAGATCGAAGAAGGCATTGAAATGTTTAAATTAAGGCTCAGGGCACTTTATATTTCGGGAAATGACAGTATGGCTTCTATCCTGACGGGTTCAACGGATTTTTACGATGTTCTTGCAAGGATAGAGATAGTCAAAAGAATTTCCTCCAACGATAATAAGACAATTGACGAGCTGAACGACCTTGTTATAACGCTAAATTCGCAGAAAGCTCAGCTTGAAGAAGAAAAAGCACAGCTTCTCAGCAAAAAAAGCGAACAGGAAAGGCACCTTGAAGAGCTTCAGGAAACCTATCAGAATCATCACGAAACAAAGGAAATGTACGAAAAACAGGCTGAAATGTACGAGAACCGCACCGACGAAATAGACGCCGAGGAACAGCGTGTTGAACAGGAAATTCAGGAATATATCCGAAAACAGCAGGAAGAGCTTGAAAGAAAGCGTAAAGAAGAAGAGGAACGCAAGCGCAAGGAAGAGGAAGAACGCAAGCGAAAAGAGGAAGAAGAGCGAAAAAAACGTGAGGAAGAGGAGGAACGCAGACGTCAGGAGGCAGAAGCAAACAATCAGGAATACGTTCCCGCCGAAACCGAACCGCCCGCCGAAGAGGAGCCCGAGGAAACCTATACTCCCGGGTATTCCGAAACAGGCTTTATCTGGCCCGTCCCCAGCGTGCGGAATATGACAGATACATACGGAAACCGCTGGATAGTCGAGGAACAGCGGAACAATTTCCATAAAGGCATCGACATCAACAAACCCAACTGCTACGGCGAACCCATAGTTGCATCTGCGGCAGGCACTGTTATCACCGCCAGCAACACAGGCAACGGCTATGGAATCCACGTTGTTATTGACCATGGTGACAAGATAGCTACCCTTTACGCTCATATGTCCAGCTGCTGCGTAAATGTAGGCGATGAAGTCGCACAGGGTCAGGTCATCGGCTACATCGGCTCCACAGGCTATGCTTACGGAAATCACTGCCACTTTGAGGTCAGAGTAAACGGTCAGCATACCGACCCGCTTAATTATGTTTCTATAAACAATTAAACAGTGTAAAAAAATCCCGTCGGTTTCGCAAATTCCGACGGGATTTTTAGTTCATTCAGTTATTAATTCGGGAAATTCTTTGGGGTATATCCGATTTATCGGATAGTTATTATTTCACCTGAACAGCCTTAGGCGTTTTATTCTCCTCCGCAAGCTTCGTATCGCAGATACCCGTAATAACGATAGACAGGCAGTTCATATCGTGGTACAGGTCGTAATAAACGCCGGGTCTGCCCGTGACCGCAACTGTGGGACGAAGAGGCTGGTCGGGGAAATTCGCCATGACCGTAGCGGTTTCGCCGTTGGAAAGCTGCACCACCGTTCCCACGGGATACGGTGCTACCTTTCGGATAAACGCCCTTACACACTGCTCATCAAAGTGGCTGCCCGTTCCGCCCATTATGTATTCGATAGCCTCAGAGGGCGGGCTGGGAGTTCTGTACGGTCTTTGAGATGTGAGCGCATCGAAAACGTCCGCAACCGCAAGTATCTTCGCATAAAGGTGAATTTCATCACTCTTTAAGCCCTTGGGATAGCCTGTGCCGTCAACCTTTTCGTGATGTCCGACTATTCCGTAATAGCAGTTTGGGGGAACAAGCCGCCTTTCCAGCAGATGATTTGCAGCGTGAACAGGGTGCATCTTGACAATACCAAATTCCTCCTGCGTCAGTCTGCCCGGCTTGTTGATTATCTCAATGGGGATAGACACCTTGCCGATGTCGTGGAGCAGACCGCTAAGGCCCAATTCATTTAGCTCTTGGTGATTCAGCCCCATTTCCATTCCGATAGCCAGAGCCATTATGGAAACGCTCAGGCTATGGTGGAAGGTGTAATCATCGTACATTTTAATGTCTGCAATATTTACCATAATATCGCTGCTGGCGGAAAGATTGTCGATAAGCTTCTCGGTAGTGTCCTTGATCTCCTCAACATCGTCACCCGTAACGCCGCCGCTCATAAAATCATTGGCAAGGTTCTTGACGCCTGAAAGAGCCTCATTCTTTATCTCGCTGTTAATGGACGAAATAACTCTTATCTCGCTTTTTGCATCATCGATATACGCTCCGTCAACATCAGCTCGTTTCATCTGAGTGATGATAACATCTGTGAGCTTTGTACCCGCCTTCAATCCGACTGCCGCATAAGTGTTTGCGTCGTAAAAGTTGATATTCCTTCCAAGACACATACCCGGCACCAGATTAGCCGAAGAAACAAAAATCAAAAAACTCACCTCTTGTATGACGGACGGCAACGGCATATAATCCCGTCTGCGTTAATATAATGTATTGCGGACAAACACAATAATTACTTTCTCAGCTGAGTATAGCACTCGGTGCAGATGTTTTTGCCCTTAAAATCAACAATGTTATCGGAGCTGCCGCAGAAAACGCAGGCTGCCTTATCCTTTTTCAGGACGATATTCTCGCCGTCAACATAGATCTCCAGAGCGTCCCTCTCGCCTATGTCAAGGCTTCTTCTCAGCTCGATAGGGAGCACGATACGTCCAAGCTCGTCGATTTTTCTTGTGATTCCGGTTGATTTCATAAAAAATTGCCTCCTTCTATTTAGTGCAATGTTGATCAGCAGATACTGCCGCCGTATTTACAAAAACGGCAATACTTGTTCTTACTTTTGTCTGCCCCCAATGACTGCCCACCGTTCTTTATATATGGAATGTACTCACATTTTTCTGTAAATGCGAGATTAGGGTATGTAAAAGGGAACAAACAGACCTTTCTCAATTAAGGTCAAGACTATTATAACTTTTTTTGCATATATTTGTCAATAACAATTTTGTGAATAATTGTTGATTTCTATCGTATAGTAAAAATTCGTGTTGATTGCTGCAAAATCAAAAGTTATTTTGTATATTTTGCCGAATATTCCAAAATATCCCTTGTAAATCCTTCCTTATACTGTATATAACAGGAAATTGAGGTTTCGCAAATGATGAACAAATTATTTTCAATTATAATTGTGATCTCTATCGCATACGGCATATACAGCGGCAATTTTTCACAGCTGTCGGACTCGTTGCTGAACGACCCGACCTCCGCAGTTGAGCTGGTCATATTTCTGACGGGGAGCATGTGCCTTTGGGGAGGGCTTATGCGCATTGCGGAAAAATCGGGCATCACACGCTATATGGCGATGCTGTTTCGTCCTGCCGCAAGGCTTCTGTTCAAAGGGCTTGACCTTAACAGTAAGGCGTTCCGTCTAATATGTATGAACGTTACCGCAAATATTTTAGGTCTTGGAAATGCCGCAACTCCGCTGGGGATAGAAGCCATGAAGGAACTGGAAAAAGCGCACATTTCCGAAGGCGGCGACCCCTTACGTGCCTCAGACAATATGGTGACCTTCACCGTTCTGAACACAGCCTCCCTGACAATCATTCCATCAACCTGTGCTGCTGTCAGGGCAAAATACGGTTCCGCTTCACCTATGGAGATATTCCCCGCTGTGGTCATTACAGCCTTATCCGCACTGACTGCCGCTCTGCTGGCATCTCAGATACTGAAACGATTTCACAAACAGACAGGTGATGACAAATGAACGCTGCCGACCTGGTTATCCCGCTCATTACCGCACTTATCGTACTGACAGGCCTTATTAAAAAGGTGAACGTTTTCGATGAATTTATGGAGGGCGCAAAGGAAAACCTTCAAACCTCCCTGTCACTCCTCCCCTCCCTCATAGCCCTTGTCACCGCTATTGGGCTGTTCAAGGCATCGGGGCTCCCCGAACTTATATCAGAACTGATGTCACCATTGACAAACGCACTGGGCTTTCCCTCCGAATGTATTCCACTGGCACTTATCCGACCTATTTCGGGCAGCGGCGCACTTGCCGTATTTGACGGGATACTCAGGGACTGTCACCCCGACAGCTATGCAGGCAGAGTGGCAAGCGTCCTGATGGGTTCCACAGAAACGACCTTTTACACCATAGCCGTGTATTTTGCGGCAGTCAAGGCAAAGGACACACGCCACACACTCCCCTCTGCCCTTGCGGGAGATCTTACGGGCTTTATTGTCAGCGCAATTTCTGTCAGAATACTGTTTAGTATTTGTTGATATTGCACTATTTTTGATTAAATAATTATCAAAACTATGCACAATTCGTAAAATTATGCAATTACGCTTGACTTTTTTGGCTAATGGTAGTATAATATATAACGTTATGTGTGACACTAACATTCACACATACGAGCCATTAGCTCAGTCGGCAGAGCATTTGACTTTTAATCAAAGGGTCTGGGGTTCAAATCCCCAATGGCTCACCAAGAAAAATCCCTATTCTGCGTGGTTTGCGCAGGGTAGGGATTTTTCGTTTTGCATAAAAAGTCGGTTATACGACAAACCTACGACAAAGCCTTTTGCATACAAAAGAAAAACCGCCTTATTGACGGTTTTTGCTATCGGCTTGTCTTTTCTGCCACTTCTTTCGGTAATCATTCAAGCTGTCATCATTTGCCCCGCCGCTTAAATTGGGATTTTTATACTGCAATCCGTCATCTTCCCAGCCGCATACATGACATATTTCAAAGCTATTATGCACCGAAAAGGTAGTTTTACCGCATACGGGGCATAAATGCTCACCCATAATGATCACTCCCCCAGCACGTCAACAATAATCGAATTTGAAACCAAAAAGCCTTCCCTTGTAAAAGCAAAACCGTCCGCAGTACGCTTCATCAGCCCCGCCTTTTCGTAAACGGCAAAACGCTTTTCAAAGTGTCCCAGCTGTTCCGAAGGTATCTCACTCCTGCAAAGTCCCTGCGAAAGGCGAAGCTTTAACATTCCCCGCTCAAAGAAATCGGGCGGCATTTCCTGCAAAATCTCGGTTATCCCTTCCGCCCCGCCCGACAGATAACCGTCCAGATCGGGTCGGCAGGCATACCGTTTTCCGCCATAAAATGAGTGTGCCGCAGGGCCGAAGCCGTAATATTCGCCGCAAAGCCAATAGAGCAAATTGTGGCGGCACTCATATCCCTTCCGAGCAAAATTTGAAATTTCATACTGATAAAAGCCCGCATTTTCAAGATATTCGGCTGCCTGAAGATACAGGTCAGCCGCCGTGTCATCATCGGGAACTCTGTACTTCATACCATTTTTGCTGTAAGGCGTTCCCTCCTCGATTTTCAGCATATACGCAGAAACGTGATTGATAGGCAGAACCGTCAGCCGCCCGAGAGTTTCCGAAAGGCTGTCCTCAGTCTGTCCGCAGACACCTAGCATAATGTCCGCAGAAATATTGCGAAATCCCGCATTATAAGCAGAATTCACCGCATTTTCCGCTTCATCTGCGGTGTGAAGCCGTCCAAGAGCTTCAAGCTCACCGCCGCAAAGCGACTGCACGCCAAAGGAAATTCGGTTTATCCCCGCCGCAAGATAGCCCTCCAGCTTTTCGGGAGATACGGAGTTTGGATTTGCCTCTATGGATATTTCTGCGTCCTTTGACGGGGCTGCCGCAGAAATTATCCGTCCCGCCTGTTCGGGTGAAAGAAGCGAAGGCGTTCCCCCGCCGAAGTAGACACTTCCCGCCCCCTCGGGACAGTTTTCTCGAATATCCGCACAAAGCCTGTCCACATAGCTTTCAACAATATCCCCGTACACAGCCTTTGAATAAAAGTCGCAGTATGGGCACTTTCTCACGCAAAACGGAATATGAACATAAACTCCGAAGCTCATTCTTCGTCCTCCGAGGGCTTTTCGGTAATGTCCGAATACTCGATAATATTACCCTTGCTGCCCCTCTTGACCTCATACATAGCATCATCAGCCATTTTCATCAGCTCGTCAAGGTCCTTTGCATCATAGGGATACCAAGCAACTCCGCCCGAAACGCTGACACGGTATGGCGTTCCGTCGGGAAGCGTGATAGTTTTACCGTTTACGTCAGACCATATCTTTTTAAACTGCGTACGCATCTCGTCACGGTCGCCATAACCATGGTAGAACAGATAAAACTCGTCACCCGAACGGCGGCATGCCATACATCTGTGATTTTGCGCTTCAAGCAGAGTATCGGACAGACACTTTATATACATATCACCGTAATCGTGTCCGTAGTGGTCGTTTACATATTTCAGATTATCCAAGTCCCACATAACAAGAGCGGAAACTCGCAGTGACATCTTCCTGTTTTTGAACAATGCCGCTGTCCGTTCGGTAAATGCACGTCGGTTATAGATACCTGTCAGCAGGTCAATATCCCTTTCATGCTGTAGCTTTTCCTGCTCGGTCATCTCCTTTGTAATATCCATAACAGCACCCATAAGCGAACCGTTTTCGTTGATTATCTGCAGCCTTATCCAGCGGAATTTGCCGTTTGGCTCGGGCAGCTTGTAGATATTTCCCGTTTCGTCGCAGAGATATTCCTTTATCTCGGCAAATCTCGTCATAAACGCCGCAGCGGGCAGACAGCCGTTGTGAAGCTTGGAGCTGTCCATATCCAGAAGCTCGCAGAATTTTCCGCTGACAAAGCCATATCCCGAATTTTCCTTTATCTCGAAAACTCCCACGGGGACATCTGCCACGTCCATTATTCTGGACATTTTTGAAGCAAACGCCTCCACCTCGCCCGAAAGCACCTCCACCGAAGCACTGAGCTCATCTATCTCGCTAATACCCGTTTTATCGAGTGAAATAGGCTCGGTAGGGTCACTTGAGCGGAGCTGCTTAATAAGCTTTGTAACAGGCTTTACCAGTTCTCGGCTTGCAATAAGCACACATATCACCGAAACAGCCACCGAAATAAGCATTGTGATTATCAGTATCTTCCGCAGATTGGTGGACAGCTCATAAAGCGTGTCCCGCCTGATAATGCCCGTGAGGACCCACTCATTCTCACCTGCAGCAGCAATGCTTATGGGTATGCTGAAGCCCGCCATTTCCGAATTGAATTCATCTGATGGAAGTATCCTGCAAATGCCGTTTCTGTCGGGCTCGGAAGTAATAACTCCGTCATCTGCGGAATAAAGGCGCTTGTAGGCACTTCCGCTTACGGCTATCTTCCTTGTGAACCTCTCATTATCCGAACGGGTGGAAATTGCTCCGAGATAGTACGCTCCGAAAACTCCGCCGTCCAGCTCCTCATACTGCATCTGTGAGATAAGGTACCGTTCATTCAGCTCAACGCCGACAATTCCCAGGAAATCGCCCTTTGAGGAAATAAGCGGCATAGAAATGGTAACACTGGGTGTGTCAAATCGGGAAAGCTTTACTCCGGTAAGTATCACCGGCTGAAGTCCCCGCTCAAAGCTTCTGACATAGCTGTAAAGCTCCTCCGTTTCCTCGACAATGGCACAGTTTGTCCAGCAGGTGTCAAGCATTATATTCATCTTTTTTGCATATTCTGCAGAGCCCATTCTCAGCTGCAGATCACTGTCGCCGTTTGAAAGAGATGCAGAGTCATTGGAACGCAGGAAGTACGCTGCACGTCCCGCCGAAATACCCGATGCCGAATCCGCACAGCCCTCCAGAATAACGTAAGCACCTGTGACGGAATTGGTGCGCAGCAGACTTCTAACATCATCGGAGAGAATATTTATCAGCTTGGTATTCAGCTTTGCATCGGTCAGCATATCATTTGCGGAGGCATGGTTTTCCGAAAGGACTTCCTCTATTTCCGAGATCATCAGATCTCTGTCCTGCCAAAAATTTCCCCAGCGTTCGGAAAAAGAGTGTTCTATTTCTCCCGCTCGCCTGATAACGGCATTTTTGAAATTATTTGCTGCATTGTCCTCAACATCCTTAAATATTCCGCCGAATACCAGCAGAACAAATATCAGCACCGACTGCATTACAGTCACCGCCAGAACAGGCATCAGCAGCTTTTTGAAGAAAGAAACACTTTTATTTGAATTCACTATGTAAAATCTCCATTCGTAAATTTTCATTTTCTCACTATATATCATACCATATTGAAATACAAAAATATTACACGGTTTGTTACCGTATTGTAAATAAAACAGCTTGAAATTTTATTTAAAATGGTGTATAATGCCTTTATAACAGGTTTTCTCGAAACCAAATATTGGACGTGATGATAATATGTATAATTTCTGCGCCGTTATCCCCTCGCTGAACCCCGATCATCGGCTTGCAAGCATTGTCAGAAAGCTGCACGACAGGGATTTCCGCCGCATAATCGTGGTAAACGACGGCAGCGATTCCGACGAGATTTTCAGGCAGATACAGTCGGAATACGGCTGTGACCTGCTCACACACTGCGTAAATCTCGGCAAGGGCAGGGCAATGAAAACCGCCATGAACCACTATATGAACAACTATGCAGACGAATGTGACGGAATTGTTTTCGTTGACGGCGACGATCAGCACGATGTTGACGATGTATGCAAATGCTGCGACAGTCTTTCGGAAAATCCCGACTGCCTTATCCTCGGCGCAAGGGACTTCAATTCGGAGGGAATCCCGCCCCGCAGCCGCTACGGAAACAAGGTGACCTCCCGCTTTTTCGGGCTTTTCTGCGGATTGAACATAAGCGATACACAAACGGGGCTTCGTGTCATACCGAACAGCCTTATCCCCGATTTTGTGGGACTGTCGGGCGAACGGTTCGAGTATGAAACAAATATGCTTTTGGAAACAAAGCGGCTTGCCATTCCAATTGTAGAGGTGCCTATCAGAACAATTTACGAGGACGATAACAAGCAGTCCCACTTTAATCCCATAAAGGATTCCATTGCAATTTACAAAATGCTGCTGGGGTTTGTGTCCTCCTCGCTGGCTTCTGCGCTTATCGACTTAGGTTTGTATCAGCTGCTTTTCATAGCGGCAAAGGCTCTGCCAATGAAATTCCGTATTCTGGCAGCAACGGTCATTGCGAGGATTGCTTCATCGCTTTTCAACTATACTGTCAACAGCAAGCTTGTTTTCAGATGCTCGGATGATCCGAAGAAAACCATTGTTAAATATTACCTGCTCTGCATAGTTCAGGCGGCGGCTTCCTTCGGCGGCGTTTACGGACTTTCCTTTATTTTCGGGGAAAAATCCCTTATCGCAAAGCTTATTGTGGACACGATACTTTCGGTTATCAGCTTTAAGATACAGCAGAATTTTGTATTCAAAAATAAACCTCGGCAGCCGTATGTCGAATAATATGAAATGGGGTATATTATGGAAAATGCCGTTATAAACGAAACGGAGATAGAAAGCACTGCTCCCCAAAAGCGCAGTATCGGACGCATGATTGGAATGGTCATAGGACGTTTCTTCACATTTATTGGAGTGATACTGTTGGCGGCGGTGATACTGCTTGTGGGGGTTTCTTATCTTTTTTGTATGGGACCCTCCCCCTCTGCGTCCGACCTTTTTGTAAACACTATGATGGAAACAAGTGCCCTGAAATTTATCCCTAGAATGTTCTTTACCGAGGACGAGATAGATGCCATCAGAAAGCGTAATTCCACTGTGGAAACACTGGAGGTCACAGACCAGTCACTAGTTGTGATCCCCACTCCCGAGGAGCTTTCCGAGGAGGAAGAACGGCTCCCGCTGGAAATAATAGACATTTCTTCATCTACATATAAGGGAAAGCTTATGCTGGTGCGTGACCCGTCAAGGGTGGTTCTGGGCACTCCCCCTTCTCTCGGCGGAAACGCAAAGGGTATTCAAATATCCGAAATGGTTGAGCGTGAAGGCGGCATTGCGGGCATAAACGCAGGCGGATTTATGGACGCAGGCGGTGTTGGAAACGGCGGTACTCCCCTGGGTATAGTTATCAAAAACGGCGAGCTGCTGTACAACGGCGGCGGTTCCATAGTTGTTGGCTTTGACAAGGACAATAAGCTTGTTGTTGGCTGGATGACGGCTCAGGAGGCTATGGACAAAGGTCTGCGAGATGCTTGTTCCTTCGGTCCCGTATTTATCGTAAACGGAAAGCGTTCGGACGTTGCGGGAACAGGCGGCGGACTTAACCCCCGAACCTGTATCGGTCAGACGGCAGACGGAACGGTTCTCCTGCTTACCATTGACGGCAGACAGGCAACCAGTATCGGCGCAACTTACGAGGACTGCATTAACATTCTCGAAGAATACGGCGCAGTCAATGCCGCCAATCTGGACGGCGGTTCATCAACGGTTATGTACTACAACGGCGAGATAATCAATGTCTGCGCCTCGGTTTACGGTCCGAGAGATCTGCCCACTGCATTTGTGGTGCTTCCCGAAAAGACGAATTAATGAAAGGATTGACACTAAAAGATGGCTTATCAGCCCGAACATTTCAAACCAAAGCAGCCCAAAGCAAAAGCCGCAGCTGCCGCAAAAAAGCCGAAGAAAACGCATATTTTCGGCATACTTATGCTTATCCTTTTCACAATTCTGATGGCTGCATCGGTCTATGTGTGGAAGATAGAATGGCAGTTTCTGGAATCCTACGAGAAGAACCACATCAAGCACGCAGAAGCGTCATTTATGGACAAATACCGTCTGAATGACATTGACGCTATTATTGACGAAAAATCCATAGAGTACGATAAATTCAACGATCGTGATGACTATTTAAAGTATATGGCAGACACCTTCGGAAATGATTTCACCGATGCAAAATCTATAAAAGGTGCGGTCAATAAGGAAGGTGCCTATACATACGATGTTTATCTGGGAAATCTGCGGTTTTCACGATACGAACTATCCCCCGACGGAAAAACGGACAAATTCGGTCAGCACGGCTGGAAATGCTCCCCTGTCGATCTCGCCGAGCTGAATGAGCAGCTTTTTGTCAGGACACACGGCTTCAAGGTCTGCGTTCCAAAGGGCGCAAGGGTCTTTGCTGACGGAATACAGATAGGCTCCGATATGCTTTCCGCAGAGGAGTACACGATCAAGGATTATGACGATCTGGACGACAAAACTCTTATCCCTCAGTTTGAGATATACGAAGCAAAAAACATATTTCTGAACGAACCAGTTATGACCGTCACCGACCAAAACGGCAAGGAAATGAAGCTTACCGAAGAAAAGGGAACGCTGTACGCCCTCCCCGTCCCGGATGAAGCACTGCTGGACGAGGTAAAGGCGTTTGCGGAAAAGTCCTCGCTGGCATATGCTATGTACATCACTCAGGACGCACCCTTTGAAGATGCCGAGCAGTACATAGTGAAGGATTCGGAGTTTCTGCGGCGTATCAAGGGATTCTGGCACGATTGGTACCGTTCCCATACGGTTTCCTATGATAATCTGGAATTTTCCGATATTGTTATGTATGACGAGGAGCATTTTGTGCTGAATATTGCCTTTGATTATCACGTAAATATCGGATATAAAACCAATGATTACGAAGTTGAATACAGGCTCAGTCTTATAAAGCTTGACGGCGAGTGGAAGATCGCCACAATGATTATGTAAATGAGGTAAAAATATGCAGTTCAGACCATGTATAGATATCCATAACGGCAAGGTTAAGCAGATAGTCGGCGGCAGCCTTCGGGACGTTGGCGGAAAGGCAAAGGAAAATTTCGTATCGGAGCAGGACGCTGCTTTTTACGCCCGTCTTTACCGTGAAAAGGGGCTGCGTGGGGGGCATATAATTCTCCTGAACCCCGTCGGCTCGGAATATTACGAGAACGACCTTAAACAGGCATTTTCCGCTATGTCGGAGTTTCCGAACGGCTTGCAGATAGGCGGCGGAATAACAGCAGAAAACGCTTCGGGATTTCTGGAAAAGGGCGCATCTCATGTTATTGTGACCTCCTACGTTTTCAAGGACGGACGGATAAATATGGAGAATCTCTTAAAAATCAGCCGAGAAACGAGCAAGGAGCACCTTTGCATAGACCTTTCCTGCCGCAAACGGGACGGGAAATTCTACATTGTCACCGACCGCTGGCAGAAGTTCACCGATACGGTTTTATCCCCTGAGGTAATGCGAGAATTGTCCGCTTACTGCGATGAATTTCTCGTTCATGCGGTAGACGTGGAGGGGTGTGCCAGCGGTATTCAAACGGAAGTCGCCGAAATGCTGGGCAGCTGTCCCGACCTGACCGTTACCTATGCGGGCGGGATAAGCTCTGTTGCCGATTTACAGCTTCTGAAGCAGCTTGGCAAAGGCAATGTAAACTTCACTATTGGAACGGCGCTTGACCTGTTCGGGGGAAATATTCCTTTTGAAACTGCTGCGGATTTTAAGTAAAATGTTTAGTGTGGAAAGTGGAAAGTGAAGATATGAATGAAATACCATCAAAGCCAATACAAACTAAAGAAACTTATACTAAACACCATTTAAATCACGGAGAAGAAATCGGCGTAAAAAGCTTGCGTATATGGGTTTTTACGCCGAGAGATTCCCGTGATTAATGGGTGTTTGGTATTACACCGCCGATGAATTCTACGCTTTGGGACTAACTGAGCCTTGCGAGCTAATAAACGGTAAAATAGTAAGCTTATGGGGATCGACAGACCCCGTAAGCGAAGGAAAAACAAATACTTCTTCTCCAAATATCCGTCATCAGCGCATATCAAGTGATATTCTCTATGAAATCAAGCATTATATCCGCAAAAACAAAGGCAAATGTGAAGCCTTTTGCGCCCCTACCGATGTGAAGCTTGATAGCGGCGATATCGTTGTCCCGGATATTTTCATCACCTGCGACCCCGAAAAATTTGACGAGCAGAAATACAACGGCGCACCCGACCTTATCATTGAAATAGTATCTCCACATAATATCGAACGTGATCTTCAGGATAAACCCGTTATATACAAAAACGCAGGCGTCAGGGAATATTGGATAGTAAATCCCATGAATGAAAAGGTCACCGTTTTTCAGTTCGGACAACCCACCATCACCGAATTTTACGACTTTGATGATATTATCCCTATGGGAATTTACAAGGATATGCCCGAACAGCTGACCATCTGCATTTCCGATTTGGAAAATAACCGATAAACGCTATTTTTAAGAGCAGATCTCCAAAGAAGCACCGCAATTAAAGCGGCATTGCTTACTTTGGCGGTCTGCTTTTCGCTATTATTATGTAATTTGCAGAAAAAATGAACATAGGTCTTGAAAAATGGTTTATTATGTGATATAATAAGCTTTATGCAATTAGCAAACTAAAATCAATTTGCTTTTCGGAAAGGAAGGCTTTTAATGGTAAACGAATTATCACCGATATTTCCCCTTTCTCTGCCAATGCACATCGGATTTGTTATCATAAGTCTGATAGTGCTGCTTGTCCACCGCAGGATAAGGAAAAGACAATATCAGCTTTATCTGGGGCTTGGCATACTTTCGACACTTTTAGTATATGTTGACAACAGCAGCTGGTATATGGCAGTTCTGGGAATTGAGGAGCTTGTGCTGGTAGTCCTTGCGCTTATTTCAATGCACAAATATAATAAGGAAAGAGAAGCCGAGGAAAACGCAAGAGCCGAAAAGACGGAGGAAAAGAGCGATGAAAACAGTAATTCTTGAAAAACAGGCGGTTTCCATCGGAGATATTTCTTTTAAGCGTTTTCACGAGCTGTGTGAGTTTACGGAATATGACACCACATTGCCCTCCGAAGCTGAGGAACGCTGTGCCGACTCAGAAGCAGTCCTCTGCAACAAAACGCCATTTACCGCAGAGCTTATCTCCCGTCTGCCCAAGCTGAAATACATCGGGCTGTGCGCAACGGGCTACAACAACATAGACCTTGCCGCAGCTAAGGAGCGTGGCATTATTGTCACAAATGTGCCATCCTATTCCACGGACGCAGTTGCACAGCACGTTTTTGCACTGATTTTCCACTTTACCAACAGAGTTGCGGTTTACAACCATTCGGTGCATAACGGTGACTGGGTAAACTCCGCAAGCTTCTGCTATTTTCCATTTCCTCTTATGGAAATATCGGGAAAAACTATGGGTATCATCGGCTATGGAAGCATAGGCAAAAAGGTGGCAGAAATAGCAAAGGCATTCGGAATGAAGGTTATCGTCAACACAAGAACTCCGCAGAACGACCCCACTGTTACCTTTGCGGATATCGATACGGTATTTTCACAGGCAGACTATCTGTCTATACATTGTCCGCTGACGGAAAACACAAGAAAGCTCGTCAATGAGCGAACTCTTTCCCTTATGAAACGTGACGCGATTCTTATTAACACATCAAGAGGGCCAATTGTAGACGAAGAAGCACTACGTTCGGCACTGCTTTTCAGCAAGCTGAGAGGTGCCGCTGTGGACGTTGTGGAAACAGAGCCTATGTCCCCCGACTGTCCCCTTCTGACAGCCCCCAACTGCGTTATCACGCCGCATATCGCATGGGCTGCACGTCAGACGAGAGAGCGGCTTATGGGTATCGTTTACGAAAATCTGACAGCATTTATATCGGGAAATCCCATAAATGTTGTAAATAAATAATTTGGAGAGCATAACTATGTTTGATATAAACGAAAAAAAGCGTATAGTAATAAAACTTGGTACTTCCACCCTCACCCACCGCACAGGCAGATTGAATATCCGCAGAATGGAAAGCCTTGTAAAGATCTTTTCCGACCTGCAAAACTCGGGACGTGAGATAATCCTCGTTTCCTCGGGTGCGGTCGGTCTGGGAATGTCAAAGCTGGGTCTGGTGGAAAAGCCAAAGGACACGCCTATGAAGCAGGCGTGCGCCGCTGTCGGTCAGTGCGAGCTTATGTATATGTATGACAAGCTTTTCGGTGAATACAACCTGACCGTTGCGCAAATACTTTTGACAAAATACATACTTGAATCCCCCCGAAAGAACAACGTTGAAAACGCCTTTGAAAAGCTTCTGGAAAAACGTGTTATCCCCGTTGTAAACGAGAATGATACCGTTGCTATCGATGAGCTGGAGCTGGAGCTGGGAGAAAATGACACTCTTGCCGCTCACGTTGGAATTTTTTGCAAGGCAGATCTGCTCATTATCCTTTCGGATATTGACGGACTTTACACAAGCAATCCCAACAGCGACCCCAACGCCGAGCTTATCCCCGTTGTTACCGAAATTAACGATGAAACACGTTCCATTGCAGGCGGTGCAGGTTCATCTCTCGGAAGCGGCGGAATGATAACCAAAATAAATGCCGCAGAGATCGCAAACAAGGCAGGCATTGACATGGTTATCCTCAACGGAAAAAATCCAAAGGTTCTTTACGACCTGTTTGACGGAAAATCCGCAGGAACTGTATTCCTGTCAAAAAAGTGAAAGGAAGGAAAAATATGACCTACATAGAAGAATTGGGCGCAAAGGCAAAGGCTGCCGAAGGTGCGATAGCTGCCGCCTCCGCTATGGAGAAAAACGCCGCTCTCAAGGCAATTGCCGACGCTCTTAATGAAAACGCCGCAAGGATCATCGAAGAAAACAAAAAGGACATTGCCGCAGCCGAAGCAAACGGCATTTCCAAGGTAATGACCGACCGCCTTATGCTGGACGAAAAGCGCATTGCGGGCATTGCAGAAGGCGTTTGCGGCGTTATCAAGCTGGACGACCCTATCGGTTCGGTTGATTACGGAACAGTTCGTCCCAACGGTCTGAAAATCCAGAAGGTACGTGTTCCGCTGGGAACTATCGGCATTATCTTTGAATCCCGTCCCAACGTTACGGTTGACGCTGCCGCTCTTTGCCTGAAATCGGGAAACACCTGTATTCTCAGGGGCGGTAAGGAAGCGTATCATTCCAACAAGGTGCTGTGTGAGATAATGCGTTCTGCGGTAAAATCTGCGGGACTACCCGAAGATATTATACAGTTCGTGGACGACACCACCCGTGAGGTCACCACTCAGCTGATGAAGTGCAGCAAGTATCTTGACGTGCTTATCCCCCGAGGCGGAGCAGGACTTATCAAGGCTGTTACGGAGAATGCGACAGTCCCCGTTATCGAAACAGGTGTGGGAAACTGCCATGTTTTCGTTGACGAAAGCGCAGACCCCGAAATGGCTGTAAATATCGTTGACAACGGAAAGACACAGCGTCCCTCCGTCTGCAACGCTATTGAAAGTCTGCTTATTCACGAAAACTGCGCAGAGAAAATTCTGCCAATGATAAAGGCAAGGCTTGACGAGCATAATGTTCAGCTCAGGGGCTGCGAAAAAACACGTGCTATTCTTGGCGAATGTGTCATTCCCGCCACCGAAGAGGACTATGCAACTGAATTTCTCGATTACATCATTGCCGTTAAGGTCGTTAAGGACGTTGACGAAGCTATCGAACATATCTCAAAATATTCCACCAAACACTCCGAGTGCATTGTTACAAACAGCCTTGCAAACGCCGAAAGGTTCCAGAAGCGCATTGATGCAGCCTGCGTATATGTAAATTCCTCCACCAGATTTACCGACGGCTCCGAATTCGGATTCGGCGCAGAGATCGGCATTTCCACTCAGAAGGTCCACGCAAGAGGACCTATGGGTCTGAAAGAGCTTACCTCCGTTAAGTATCTCATTAACGGAAATGGTCAGATACGCTGATTTGCCATGAGTGATATGAATAACACAGGCGAGCTGTTCGACTATGACGAATATCTGGAGGAAAGCGGTCAGAACAGGTCACGCAAAAGGAAAAAGAAGAAAAAAGTCCCCAAAAAAGCAGTCGTAAAGCGTACCGAGCATAAGGACGCTGCGGCAGAAGCTGCGGAATCCATCGAACATATCAAGAGAATGTTCGATGATGCGCTGGACGAGGACGTTTCCGATTTTGAGGAGCTTACCGAGTCCGCACAGCCCGTTGAGGACACCGCCCCCGCAAGGGCATTTACCGAAGCCGAGATAAAGAAGCGGTATATCGTAACGGGCTTTATCGTCATTATAATGGCGGTCATAGGTCTTGTTTCCACCATTACCACAGGAGTGGAATTTATCAGAGAAATTGCCGACAACACACAGCAGAAAAAGGAATTTGAGCGGTTCATCTTCCCTATCGTTATGTGCGACCCTGCGCCCTTTGACCAAACTGTAAAGCTGCGTTCCGATACCATGATAACCGCCGCTGTTTGGGACATTATCCTCTATGAGGACAAGAGCAAGTATGAATCGGAATTCGATACCATTATCGTGCCCGAGGTTGACGTTGAACAGCATGCCACAAAGCTTTTCGGTACGGGTCTAAGCTTTACTCACGAAACCATCGAAACTCCGGGATTTCAGTTTTACTATGATGAAGAGATAAAATCCTACCGTGTTCCCTCAAATCCGAAATATTTCTCCTATTCGCCACAGATTGCTGAGATGACACGTGTGGGAGAAAGCTATACACTGAAAGTTGGCTATGTTTCCCCTACTCCCGCATGGCTGACGATCTCCTCGGAGCAAGAGCTTGTCCCCGAAAAATATGTTGAATATGTTGTGTCAAAAAGAGGAAATAACTACACCTTGGTTGCTATTAAGGACACTTATATTGAACAGAATGTGGACGATCCGCTTTAAAAACTACATGATGTGCCGCCTGATTCATGACGGCACATTTTATTTTCGCTGCTTATTATTGACGAAAATTTAGTCATCATTTTGTAAATTTACATTATATTAACATATTATCCAACAGAAAACATCATTTTTTTGTGAATTGTAATCAAATTGTAGTCAAAAAGTAGTGACAAACGGCGAATTATATGTGATAATAGTATTGTCCTATATTATAATGGACAGTCGGACAGCTTATTGCCGACAGCATACGACCAAGAGGTGAATGCCTTTACTATGAAAAAAATCAGCGAATCGCAGAAGCTGGCAATCGTAATAGCTATTGCCGCAGTAACAATCATCGCTGTTATTACAGCTGCCGTGCTGTATATTAAAATAAATGTCAACCGTTCGGTGAAGATCGCAGATGTAAACGGTGTGGTAAGCATCACACGAAACGATATTCCCGTAAATCCTGCGGCAGGTATCCCGCTGAAAAGCGGAGATGTCATATCCACAGACGCCGAAAGCACTATAAGAGTGTGCATTGACGGTGATAAGTGGGTGTCATTTGAGCCGAACACATCTGCATATATTAATTATGATGGCACAGTCGGAAACGGCAGCACCTACGTCAATGTTACAAACGGCGCAGTCATTGCACGCCTCGACAAAAGCCTGCCCATAAAATCGGTATTTGCCGTCAAGACGCCGAACGCAGTAGTAAATGCCCGCGGCACGGTTTTCCGCACCGAGTTCTCACTTGAAAACGACTTTCAGAATTACAAGGACGTTTATGTGACAACTGTCCACAATATTGAGGGAACTGTTGCCCTGCAGCTTTATGACCTTTATTCGCAGCCTGTGGAGAACAATATGCTTCTTCTGACAAAAACATCGGCGCAGATGATCACCTGCAGGGATATTACCGAATATCTCTATCTCAATCAGGATTACGGAGCTGACGACCTGAAATATTACACCTTGAAGGAGCTTATTCGGATATGCAGCGAACGTAACATTTCATTTACTCTCTCCGAGCTGAATGATGCGCTTTTCAGAGCTGCGGAAAGGCTTTTGGTGGAAAGCTCTCCCGTTCAAACCACAGTCACGGAAGCAGAGCCTTCGGAGGTAACAACTACCGTCACCGAGGAAGACACTCAGACGGAAACCACCACCGAAGGAACAACAACTGTCCCCGAAACCACCACAACAACATCGGAAACAACGACAGAAGAAACCTCGGAAAGCGAATCCGAAACCTCAGCACCCGAAACATCTCCGCCGGAAACCGCAGCTTCGGAAAAACCGCCGCAAACATCTGCGTCGGAACCCGAAACACTGCCCGTGCCTGCCCCCGTCCCGCCGCTGCCTGCGGATACCGAGATGTCGGCAATTACCTATTTCGGCGATGTCAGCGGGCTTGTCTGATGAAAGGAAGTATTATACAATGTCATCAAATATGAAAATTGCCATAGGCGCAGCGGCACTCGCCATTGTCGCCATTATTGCAACAATATTTATAGTAAACGGCGGATTTACTCCGTCGGGACTGTATGTTACCTCAGTCAGCGGAAACGTCTATATCGACAACATCGAAACGGGACGCACTGCCGCAGTTGAAGGAAGAAAGCTGTCTAAGCTGGAGATAATCACCGTTGAAAGCGGCGGAAAATGCACCCTTACATATCAGACAAAAAAGCTTGGGGACAATAACTATGCAGTTATGAACGAATGCTCTCAGGCTATCGTCAGCGACGATTTTTCGGGTAAGAAGCCCTCAGAACTGAACGTTACACAGGGTACCCTTATCGTCAATAACGCCAGCGCAAAGGACGGCTTTATCCGTATCAGGACAGCAAACGGGCTTTACAACACCGACCAGACCGCTGCTGTTGTCAAGTTTGCCGCAAGCGAGGACCCGCAGTACACTATCTGCCATAATTTCGTAAGCACTATGAGAATACAGCTTTACGATGCTATGGGAAATACTGTTGACAAAAATCAGCAGCTACTCCCTCAGACAGCTTCAAAGGCTCTTCTGGAAAAAACCACCTCCAGATTTGAAACTCTTAACTGCGAATTTAAGCTGGAAGAGCTTGATGCAGCCACACTTAACGAGCTTGCTCAGCTGACAGCCTTTGTGACACTTCCATACTCTGCCGACGAGCTTAAAGCAGCCGCAGACCTTATGGAGGAAACCGCTCCTCCCCCGCTTATGGAGGATCCCATTCAGACGGCGGATACCCTGACAACGGCAGATACCGAGCCTGTTTCCATTACTATGCCCGAAACGGTCACAACGGAGCCTCCCCGTGATACGGAAGCAAGTATACAGGTCATTACAACAACAGCTCCCCAGACAACAAAGCCCCCTGTAACTACCACCACACCCGCTCCCACAACCACCGCCGCACCTCAGACCACTGCTCCTCCGCAGACGACACCCGCACAGACTACCACAACTCAGGCGTTGGAGCGGTATTTCACCGTAACCTTTGACATTGACGGCAGAACGGAAACACAAACCGTCAAGGAAGGCGATAATGCCGTATTCCCCGCCAATCCCGTGAAGGAAGGCTTCGAGTTTGTGGGCTGGGACGGTCAGGGAACGAATATTACCTCCGACATTACCATAAAGGCACTGTTTGAAGCTGTCAAGGACTGCACCGTTACACTCATTATCGGCAACCAGACAAGGACAGTTACCGTACCCTACGGCGGAGATGTTCAGCTGCCTAACGATATTATCCTTGACGGAGTTACCATTTCCGGCTGGGACAGAGATCTCACAAATATCACCGAGGACTGCACCATTACCGCAGTTTTCGACCGTGCCGACTGTATTGTTACCTTCAATATTGACGGACGCATATTTACGCAGAAGGTCACTTACGGCGGAACTGCCGAACCTCCCTTTATCCCCGAAACAAATTACAAGGGCGAGTATTTCACAGGCTGGAGCAGATCCCTTGACAATATTACTTCCGATGTAACAATTAATGCTCTCTACTCCTCCGAAGCGTACACTGTCACCATCGTTATCGGAAATAACGTTACGACACAGACGGTACCTAAGGGCGGAGATGCTGTTCTCCCCGACGATCCCTCCATTGACGGAATGGTATTCACAGGCTGGAGCCACAACGGAAAGAACATCACAGCCGATACCGTTATTACCGCAAATTTCACCGAATCTAAAAAGATAGTGACCGTTACCATAGATAACGGCGGCGAGGTCACGGTTGTCGAGATCATGGAGGGCGACGATGTAACCCTTCCTACCCCCAGAGAATTGCTTGACAAAACCTTCGTCGGCTGGAGCCATGACGGAAAGAACATTAGAGATAACATTACCATTACAGCACAATACAAATAAATACTGCCTGCGGAGTTTGTCAAAGCTCCGCAGGCTTTTGTTTACAAAACAGTTACAAAAGCTACACCATTCTTAAAAAATGATTACAGTTTCCAAATTATGTGGAATTCTTCAATTGGTAATGATATAATAGTCTATATGAAAAACTGTCGGAGGATATCAGGGGTTTCCGACAGAAAGACAGGAAGTGTTTGCTTGCCATTTATTGAGGTCCGAGGGCTCAGAAAAATATACAGGCTGGGCTCGGAAAAGGTCATTGCGCTGAACCGTATCGACCTTGCAATTGAAAAGGGGGAGATCTGCTGCATACTGGGCACATCAGGTTCGGGTAAATCCACCCTCCTGAATATGCTGGCAGGTCTTGAAAAGCCCACCAAGGGCGATATTATCATAAACGGCGTGAACATCGCAAAGCTGAATGAGAATAAGCTTGCTAAATTCCGTCAGGAGAACACGGGGTTTGTTTTCCAGTCGTACAACCTGCTGACAACTCTTACCGCAGTTGAAAATGTGGCAATGCCGCTGATGTTCAAGGGCGTTCCCAAGCAAAAGCGTGAAAAGGCTGCCAAGAAAATGCTAAAGGCAGTGGGTCTGGAGAAACGTATGAAGCACCACCCCAACCAGATGTCGGGCGGTCAGCAGCAGCGTGTTGGTATCGCAAGGGCATTCGTAGCACACCCCAATGTAATTTTCGCCGATGAGCCTACGGGAAATCTCGACACTAAAACCACCATTGAGGTTATGGAGCTCATGGTCAAGATGTGCCGAAAGCATAACCTGACGCTGATACTTGTCACCCATGACCCCGAAATTGCCGTTTATGCGGACAGGATTGTTCATCTCATAGACGGAAAAATCGACAGCGACAAAAAGAATGTTTCCGTTGTGCCCGTTCAGACAGATGATGAACCGACAACTATTACCGAAAATAAAATCGATCTGAAAAAGGAATGAATGATATGAAGATTTTTAGACGAATTGCTGCCTTGTTTACGGCGGCGTTAATGTGTTTTTTGATATGTTTACCCGTATGCGCAGACGACAGCTACCTCGGCGCAGGGGCAAATGTTTCGGGATATAGCATATCACCGTACTATCGCATAGAAAAGGACAATGTTTTCAACATAACCCTAACAAGCTACATACCTCTCGAAAATTTTGACCAATACATCACAGAAGCCGACCTGATTGACAAATTTGATTTTGCCAGAGCGGACAAAACCGAAAGCTTTATTGTAGATTATCCCGATGCCTATAACCCGGTTGTTCGTGTAAACGGAACATTTCTGGAAGTAGTAACGTCCTTCAATAATGTTGTTTACACAGGCAAGGGCAAAACCTTCAGCTTTAAGCTTTTCTTCAACAGCGCAGGCTCGGGTTCAACAATTACTTTGACAACGGATATTGTTGAATGTATCGAATACGTTGACCCGGAACAAAAAGACCCCAACGTCCCCACCTACACCCTTGCTTCGGGACAAACCTTTACCGCTGCGGCGGGCAGCGAAACGGTCATTAAGCCAACGCTTCGCAACCTGACCTCGGGCTTTGCAACGGCTGCTTCGGCGGCGCTTTCCTCCTCCGACTCAAATGTTACCGTGCTGACCACAGAGGCGCAGAGCATAAATTCATCGGCATACATAACCGCTTTCAGCCCTGCATTCACCATCTTCGTTCCGCAGACAACGCCTGCGGGCATCTATCAGCTGTCATTGTCGGTAACGTCCTACGACATTAACGGCACGGCGCATACTCAGGAGCCGATCACCATTCCCATAAACGTTACCAACGACCTGAACGCTTCGGGGCTTAAAATCGACAATTACAAGGTCAGCAAAAACCCTGTCTGCCCCGAGGATAAGTTTGACCTGACCATCTATCTTACCAACGAAACAGGCGTTGACCTTAACTCTGTAAAGCTTTCTCTGGACGGTCTGGACACCACAAAATTCGTTATGGATTCGGGATTGTCCGTCAAGACCATCGACATTCGGGAGGACGACAGCGCAGAGATAGTGTTCCCGCTTATCGGTATGGACGGCATCTCCGCTATCCGCGAAAATATCCCCATTAAGGCTGAATACAGCGTAAATCCCAACGACGCATCAGCTGTTCAGACTATCACATATACCGCTTCTGTTGCCTGCGACCCCACAGGCGGCAATTCGGGAAACGGTATCAGCAAATACGGTCTGTCGGTCACAAACTATACCGTCAGCAGAAACAACATCTCCGAGGGCGGCAAGTTCACTCTGACAGCCACCGTTACCAACAGCTCGGGCAAGGACATCAAGGGCGCACGACTTTCTTTGGACGGTCTGGACGGCAGCAAATTTGCCGTTGACGGCGGTCTGTCCTATGCGGATTTTGACATTAAGAAGGGCGAAAGCAAAAGCTTTGCCTTTAATCTGGTAGGCTGCAAGGGCATTTCCTCTATACGTGAGGTCATTCCCATGGTCACGGAATATCAGACCAAGTCCAATGACCCGCAGTCAGTGGTGTCATCGTCAGTAAATGCAACTATTTCCTGTTATCCCAAGCAGGAAGTGACGGGAGAAGAGGCTGAGGCATTTGCGCCGAATATTATCATCGACAGCTATGATTTCGGCGGTGAATATGTTATCGGCGGAAAGTCCTTCCCGTTGAAAATAACACTGAAAAACGCTTCATCTTCCACGGCGATACAGAACCTTAAAGTGATAATCCAGGGCGGTGCGGGCAACGGTGAAAACGGCATTGCCTTCTCCCCTGCCAATTCGTCCAACTCCTTCTTTATCGAAAATCTTGCCGCAAAAACAACTGCGGACATTTCCATTGACCTTCTCTGCAAGGCGGACGCAAAGCCCGATTCCTATCCCGTTGAAATAGTCTGCACCTACGAATATACTGCAGGCGGCAAAAGGGCAAAGGCTGAGCCTGTTACCGAAAAAATCTCTATCCCACTGCAGCAGGAGGACAGATTTACGGCAAATCCCCCCGAAGTGCCCACCGAAGCATATGCGTATCAGGAAACGCCTATCAGCGTGACCTTTGTGAACAAGGGAAAGAGTGCTGTTTACAATGTTACAGTTGACGTTGAGGGCGAAGGCTTTGACAAAACAAGCACCGCCTATTACATCGGAAATGTGGACAGCGGCAAGGAGGAATATTACGACACCAGAATTATCCCGAACATTGACTCGGGCGAAGTAAAGGGAAACATTATCGTAACCTATGAGGACGCAAACGGCAATCCCAAGGAGCTTAAACAGGAGTTTATCATTCCCGTTATGTCAATGGGCGGTATGGATATGGGTATGAACGGCGGTATGGACGGCGGTATGTACGACCCGGGTATGGACGCAGGAATGGATATGGAGCCGCAGTCCTCGGGCATGCCCGTTTGGATATGGTTCGTTATCGGCGGCGGTGTTATTGCCGCAGTTGTGGTGATAATTATCGTTGTGAAGAAAAAGCGCAAAAAGAAGCTAGAGGAAGAGGACGACGATGAAGATATCTGATATGATCTCAATGTGCTTCAAAAATCTTTGGCGGCGTAAGGGACGGACTTTTCTGACGGTCATCGGCGTTATTATCGGTTGCTGTGCAATTATCGTTATGATATCCCTCGGTCTGGGAATGAATGCGGCTATGGACGCCATGCTTGCAAACTGGGGCGACCTGAACGCTGTCACCATTTACAGCGGACGTAATATGTACGGCGACAGCGGCAGCTCCGACCAGCCTGTTCTCAACGATGATGCGCTTATGTCCCTAAAAGCTATTGAGCATGTTGAAACAGTATTCCCGAAAATACAGGTTTCGGGAGAATACATTACCCTGTCCGCAGGCAAAAACGATCGTTACAAGGCAAGCTGGATGGAGGTATACGGCGTCGATTTCAACACACTTAAAAAGATGAATTACGAGATCGACCAAGGAGCGTTCCCCGAGGGAACGGACACTTCAAACACTGTTATTTTCGGTGCGGAAGCGGCATATCAATTCCGTGACACAAAAAAGCGGGACGGCGGCTACATCTGGAAGGAAATGCTCCCCGACGGCACCTACCGTCAGCCGTGGATAGACCCCATGACAGACACCATAAAGCTGAGTGTCAACAACAGCAAAAAGCAGAATGACGACGGCAGCTATCAAAGCGGCGGCAGGGGCTATGAACATAAGCTCACCTGTTCCGCAGTTCTTATGCAGGACCCCAACTGGGAAACGGTCTACTCGGTAATGATAGATATAGGTCTGGCAAAGCAGCTTATAAACGACTACAACCGTCTTAACGGCGTGAAAAACTCCAAGGAGATCGAGTATTCTCAGATAAAGCTTTGGGTGGACGACATTGACAATGTTGACGCCGTTCAGGAAGCGGTTGAGGCAATGGGCTTTAGTGCTTCAAGTATGGCTCAGATGCGTAAGGAAATGCAGGGACAGCTTCTGATAATCCAGCTGGTTCTCGGCGGACTTGCGGCAATAAGTCTTCTTGTCGCTGCTATCGGTATCGCAAACACCATGATAATGTCCATCTACGAGCGGACAAGGGAAATAGGCATTATGAAGGTTCTGGGCTGCTTTATCTCCAATATACGCATAATGTTCCTCATGGAAGCGGGCATGATAGGGCTTCTGGGCGGCGGTATCGGCGTGCTGATAAGCTACATTATCTCCTTCTTTATGAACAAATTTGGCAGCGGACTTATGGCAGATATGATGGGCACAGACGGTTCAACACCTATCTCCATTATCCCCCTTTGGTTGGTGCTGCTGGCACTTATTTTCTCATCGTTTATCGGACTTATTTCGGGATTTTATCCTGCAAACAGGGCGGTAAAGATAAGTGCACTTGAAGCTATTAAGAACGAATAAAAAAAGCGTCATAACCGAAGCATAAAATCGGTTATGACGCTTTTTCATTGCAATTTTAACCAAGCCTGAGCATTTCGTTAATGCAGACAGATGCC
>CAMCRP010000023.1 GCA_945877315.1 uncultured Ruminococcus sp.
ATCCCGGCGCACCGCACACCGTGATGGTTTTCACGGCGTTTGTTGTAGTCGTTGATTTTGTGGCTTTACTGTTATTTTTGTGTGCGGTGCGGTTGGGGACTGTCGCTTTTGTGTGCTTTACCGTTGCTAAGCTTTGACTGTTAGCGACTGGGAAGGGAGTTTCGCCTCTGCGGAGGCGACAAGGGGCGCTGCCCCCTTGACCCCCGCCACCTTTGAAAAGGTGGACGAAACTTTTATCTTTTTTTATTTTGCTGCAAATTCTATTGCTTTTATATTTAGCTGATGAAACTTCTCGGGAACTCTCGCCAGAACCGCATTTTTCAGCTCCTCAACGGTAATCCCCAACGCCCCCGATCTCGCCGCATATGCCAAAAGCGCAACGTTCAAGACCTTTGGCGAACCACATTCATCACAGATCCTATCGCTGTCCGCAACAATAAGTCTGCCTGTATTTTTTTCAAGATAATCAAGCATTTCATCACCCGAATAGGAACTACCGCCAAGTGCCGCAGTTATGGGAATGACTGCCTTTTTATTGACGACTACCGTTCCGCCCTTTTTCAGATAGTGGAGATTTCTCACCGCTTCGGCGGGCTCAAATGCAATGATAATATCCGCACCGCCCTCGGGTATCATGGACGATGAAACCTTGTCACCAAAGCGGACGTGGCTCACAACACAGCCCCCACGCTGCGCCATTCCGATAGTTTCCGCCGTTCTGACAAAAAGACCCTTTTCCATTGCGGAAGCGGCTATAAGCTTTGACGCAAGGACGGTTCCCTGTCCGCCGACGCCGCATAATAAACAGCTTGTTACCATCAGTTTGCACCTCCGATCGCATTTACGGGACAAAGCCCCGCACAAAGTCCGCAGCCCGTGCAAAGGGACGGCTCTATATACGCCTTCTTATCCCTCATTGAAAGGGCAGGACAGCCTATTTCCCTAATACATTTTCCGCAGCCGATACAATTGCTTTTGTTTACCGCAAGCTTGCCCGCAGGCTTTGAAACGGCGATACACGGTGCTCTGAAAATAACCGCACGAACGCCGTTACCCTCTGCCGCACGCTGAACGACAGCCTTTGCATTTTCCATATCAAAAGGATCGCAGATCTCAACCGACCTAACGCCGACAGCTTCAAGTGTCTTTTCAATGCTAATCTTCTCGGAAATTTCGCCCATCATGGTTCTGCCCGTTCCGGGGTGGGGCTGCTGACCTGTCATAGCCGTTGTGGAATTGTCAAGGATAATTATAACAATGTCCGTCTGATTGTAAACCGCATTGACAACGCCCGTGATTCCCGATGCAAAAAATGTGGAATCTCCGATAAAGGAGAAGCAGACGGTTTCGGGCTCTATCCGCTTTATGCCCTGTGCAACGGTAATATCCGCACCCATGCAAAGGCAGGTATCAACCATATCAAGCGGTGCGGCATTTCCAAGGGTGTAACAGCCGATATCGCCGCAGAACACAGCCTTTTTGCCCTTCATTGCCTGCTTTACCGCATAGAATGAAGCACGGTGAGGACAGCCCGCACACAGCACAGGAGGTCTTACGGGAAGCGTCGGTGACACGGGTAAATTTTCGGCTTCGGGAACGCTTGTGCCCGTCAGCTTGGAAATATAGCCGCAGACGGAATTTACCGTGTTTTCCCCCGCATTTGCCGTATCTCCCGAAAGCTTGCCCTTTATGCGCACATTCAGATGATATTTTCCGCAAATATATGTAAGTGCCTTTTCCAGAACGGGGTCAAGCTCCTCCAGAACAAGCACCTCGTCCAGACCGCTCAGAAATTCAAACGCAAGCCGCTCGGGGAAGGGGAAAGGCGTTCCCACTTCAAGAATTTTCACCTCGGGATTTCCGAGAATGTCCAAAGCTTCGTGCATATAAGCACGGCTGACACCGCCCGCACATATGCCCACACGTCCGCTGCCTGTCAGAGGATTAAATCGGCTGTCGGAAAAAATGTCGGAAAGCCGGGCGTTTCGCTTTTCTATCTTTTTATGGTTTTCGTAGGATAATTTCGGGAATATTACCCAACGCTTTGAGTCCTTAACAAAGCCCTCGGGGATATGCTTTTCGGGAACGTCCGACACTTCGACGGTGGCACAGCCGTGGCAAACTCTGGTGGTGGGTCTGAGGATAACGGGAGTTGAGTATTCCTCGGATAATTTGAACGCTTCTCCCACCATTTCATAAGCTTCTTCGGGAGAAGCGGGGTCAAAAACGGGCAGCTTTGCAAACTCCGCAAACGTCCTCGTGTCCTGCTCTGTCTGAGAGGAAATGGGTCCGGGGTCATCGGCGGAAACAACGATCATTCCGCCCTTTACGCCCACATAAGCAAGGCTCATAAGCGGGTCGGACGCAACGTTCAGTCCCACCTGCTTCATAGTGACCATGCTCCGTCCGCCCGCATAGGACGCACCCGCTGCGGCTTCAAGAGCAGCCTTTTCGTTGACAGACCATTCTACGTACATATTTTCGGTTTTTATCTTAGCACAGGTTTCCAGAATTTCGCTGGAGGGTGTCCCGGGGTAGCCCGAAACGAAGTTCACACCGCTGTTTTTTGCGGCATGGGCAATTGCTTCATTGCCCATAAGAAATTTTTTTGACATAAAATTCACGCTTTCTTTTGAGGGTATTTGCATAGATAGTTATATTATAGCGTATTTTTAACCATTTTGCAAGACATTTTGGAAAAAGAAAAAGCAAATAAGCTAAAAGTTTCGCCAGCCTTTACAAAGGCTGCAGGGGGTCAAGGGGGACAGAGTCCCCTTGTCGCCTCCGCAGAGGCGAAATCCCCCAAAGCACCGCACACAAAAGCAACAGTAAAGCATCAAACTGACCATAACAGCTAAAGCTATGAAAACCAACTCCGTGTGCGATGCGCCGAAAAAAGGAGAAGGCGTTCACGCCGCCGACTTTTTTCACCGCCGACAGGCGGCAAAAGGGTTCTCACAAACTAAGAAAATCCGGCAAACAGGCTGCCGACCATAGCTGACAGAGTGCGGGACGGGATGCGTCCCCTACAGAGGTTAGCTGTATTTTCCGAAAATTCATTGCTTACAGCATTGTATAATATCAACAAAAAATATCCGTCAAAAACTCTGTTTTGCACATAAATCACAGAAATGAAAAATCCCGAAAAATTAGAAAAAAAGCTGTTGTTAAAGCCCGAAAAACGTGCTATAATAAAGTATAAGCCTGTCAAAATATAAATTTTACGGAGTATTGACGAAAAACAGTTAATACATAAACTATCGGAGGAGAAGAAAGATGTTCACAAAGGATATTGGAATTGACCTGGGCACCGCAAACACCCTTATATATATGCGGGGCAAGGGTATTATTATAAGAGAACCGTCCGTTGTTGCGGTGGACACCCGCACGGACAAGGCAAAATATGTCGGTCAGGAGGCAAAGGACGTTATCGGACGTACCCCCGGCTCCATTATGGCTGTCCGCCCCCTGAAGGACGGAGTTATCGCCGACTTTGACATTACCACCACTATGCTTCAGGAGTTTATCCACAAGGCACTGAAGGGCTCCTTCCCCGGCACAAAGGCAAGAGTTATCATCTGTATTCCCTCGGGCGTTACAGCCGTTGAGAGAAGAGCCGTTAAGGAAGCCGCAGAAAACGCAAATGCAAAGCGTGTAAACATTATCGAAGAGCCTATGGCAGCAGCTATCGGCGCAGGTCTGCCCGTTGCGGAGCCTACCGGTTCCATGATAGTTGACATTGGCGGCGGTACCTCGGAGGTCGCTGTAATTTCTCTGGGCGGTATCGTTACTTCCCGTTCCGTAAGGGTTGCGGGGGACGAATTTGACATTTCCATCGCACAGTACATCAAGAAAAAATACAATCTGCTCATCGGTGAAAGAACGTCGGAGAATATCAAAATAGGCATTGGCTCCGCATATCCCATGGACGAGGAAACCACTATGGAGATAAAGGGAAGAAACCTGCTGAACGGTCTGCCCGAGAACATTATGATATCCTCCTCCGAAATAAGAGAAGCCCTCGCCGAGCCGCTGTCCCACGTTATCGAGGCTATCAAAACTACTCTTGAAAAGACTCCCCCCGAACTGGCTGCGGATATCATCGACCAGGGTATCACACTTGCAGGCGGCGGCGCACTTCTCAGAGGTCTTGATATGCTTATCAATAAGGAAACGGGAATGCCCGTAAATATCGCAAAATCCCCTCTGGACTGCGTTGCGGAGGGTACGGGAAAGGTTCTTGAGGACATTGAAAAACTTCATGATGTCCTTAACGACGATTCTAAATATTATTGATTTTCAGCTAAAGAACGTTTTGTATGGGCGGGGTTTTCCCGCCCGCAGAACGCAGAAATTATTTAGAAAAATGCGGGACGGGGAACCCGTCCCCTACAAGTTGCCTGTCCGAAAACACACAAAAGAACGTCACTTGCGGAGCGTTCCGCTGCTTTGCAGTACGGGTGCGCTCCGCTGATTTTTTAGAGAAAGGAGGTTGCTTTCGCCATGGGAGATTTCTTTAAAAGCTTTCGTTTTAAGGTGCTTCTCTGCCTGTGTGCCCTGATAGTCGGAATTACTATATATACCGTCACAAAGGGCGGGTATGCCAGCGGAAGCTCCTCCTTTTTCGGGGAATTTTTCGCCCCGCTGCAAAAGCTGTCCTCCGCTCTCTCGGAAAAAGTGTCCTCGGGGCTTGATTCCATAGTAAATGCCGACAGATATTACAGGGAAAACCAAAAGCTTAAAGAGGAGCTGGGCAGATGCTACAATCAGCTTATCGACTACGACAACATTAAGCGTGAAAACGAAGAATTCCGCAAAATGCTGGAGCTGAAAGAGAAATATCCCGACTACGTTTTCTCCTCTCCCTGTTCAATAATTGCACGAACCACCAACGACCCCTACGGCGCATTCACCATTGACAAGGGTTCCGACGACGGCATTGCACCCAACGACCCTGTTGTTACATCTATTGGGCTTGTGGGGATATGCAGCGAGGTGTCCCCCCGAAATTCAAGGGTGAGGACAATATTTTCCCCCGAAACACCCGTTGGCGTTATGTGCGTTCGGACGAAGGACACAGGCGTTTTGCAGGGCAGCTATGAGCTTGCGGAAAAGGGTCTTTGCCGTATGTCCTACATTGACAAAAACAGCGATATGAAGGTTGGCGACCTTGTGGTTACTTCGGGAAACAGCGGTATCTTCCCCATTGACCAGCTTGTGGGAACCGTCGAGGAAGTGGAAATGGAGGAAAGCGGACTGTCCAAATACGCCGTTATCCGTCCTGTTGTTGCCCCGGGCGAAACGGTGAACGTTTTCGTTATCACAAGCTTTAACGGACAGGGTGAGGGCTATGAATAATCTGAAAAAAAGACGGATAGAACAGATACGCACAGTCATAAAATGGCTGCTGACGTTCCTGACAGCCTCCGCCGCATATATCCTGCTGACCGCCGTTCCCGTAAGCTTCCCCCTGCCCCTGCTTTTTCTGCCAATGACGGTGGCTGTGGCGTCCAAGGAGGAGCCGTTTAATGCGGGACTGTGGGGCTGCATCTGCGGGCTGATGACGGATTCTGCATTTGACAAGCTATTTGGCTTCAATGCGGTGATATTCACCTTTGCGGCGGTGATCATTTCGCTGCTTTTTCAGTATATACTACGGCAAAATATTTTGAATATCGCCATGCTGAATTTTATCCTTATCCCCCTGCAGGCGGCGATCGATTTCCTGTTTTTCTACGGAATATGGGGGCGGAGCGATTCGGCGGATATTTGGCTGCATATCTATATGCCGCAGATGGTTCTTACCTTTTTGCTGTCAGTGCCCGTTTATCTGCTGACTGCGGCTATATTCAAGAGATTCGGTCCCATTGAGGAAAATTATATAGAAGAAAAATCCGACGATATTGTCAGAGAATAATGGAGGTAAACACTATGCCCGAAACCGAAAGAATCCCCGAAAGAAAAGACGTCCCCGCCGAACACAAATGGCATTTGGAGGATATGTACCCCACCGACGCCGACTGGGAAAAGGATTTTGAAAAGGCAAAGACCTATCCCGAAAGACTGTCCGCTAAACAGGGCAAAATTTCAACATCTGCCGCAGATCTGCTGGAATATCTCAGAACAGACGACGAGCTGACCGTTCTGCTGAACGACCTGGCAAACTACGCCCACCGCCGCAGCGACGAGGACACACGTGACCCCGTTTATCAGTCCATGAAGGGCAGGCTTGAACCGCTTTTTGTTGAGATAACGGGTGCAGGCGCATTTGCAAGACCCGAAATAATGAGCATTCCCGAGGAAACCTTAGAGAGATTTTACAAGGAACAGCCCGACTTAGAGCTTTACCGCACTGCCCTTTCCCGTCTGAGGGAGCTGAAAGACCACATTCTGTCCGATGCAGAGGAAAAGCTGCTGGCACTTACGGGGGAAATTTCCGAATCTCCCGAAAATATCTTCTCCATGTTCAATGACGCCGACCTGACCTTCCCCGACATTGAGGACAAGGACGGAAACAAGATACAGGTAACTCACGGCAGCTATATCCCCCTTATGCACAGCCCCGACCGTGCCATCAGAAAAGCAGCCTTTGAGTCCATGTACCACACCTATGAGAAGTACAAGAACACCTCTGCGGCTATGCTGTCCGCACAGGTAAAGACCGTGGGATTTTACGCAAAGGCGAGGAAATACGGCTCTTCCCTGGAGGCTGCTCTGTCCTCCACAAGAGTGCCCGTTTCCGTTTACCACAGCCTTATTGAAGCAGTCCACGAAAATATGGAATATATGTATGAATATGTCAAGCTGAGAAAGAAGCTGCTGAATGTTGACGAGCTGCATTTCTACGACCTTTATGTGCCTGTTATCGAGGGCTGCGACGAGAAGATAACCTTTGATGAAGCAAAGAAAAACGTTGCCGAAGCACTTTCCGTTATGGGCGAGGACTATCTGAAAATACTGAACGAAGGCTTTGAAAACGGCTGGATAGACGTTTACGAAAATGTGGGAAAGACCAGCGGAGCATATTCCGCAGGCGCAAGAGTTCACCCCTATGTCCTGCTGAACCACAAGGACACTCTGGAATGTCAGTTCACCCTTGCCCACGAAATGGGACACGCTATCCACTCCTATCTGTCAAACAAAAATCAGCCTGTTGTATATGCGGATTACGTTATTTTTGTTGCCGAGGTTGCGTCCACCTGTAACGAAGTTCTGCTGCTTATGCACCTTTACAAAAAGACATTTGAAACGGGCGACACAAAGCAGCGTGCGTATATCATCAACTATTTCCTTGAACAGATAAGAACCACGCTTTACCGTCAGACCATGTTTGCGGAATTTGAGCTGAAGATCAACGAAATGTCCGAACGGGGCGAGGTTCTGACCGCAGAAGCCCTTTGCACTCTCTACCGTGACCTGAACAAGCTCTATTTCGGAGATGACATTGTTTTGGACGATGAAATTGCTATGGAATGGGCACGTATCCCCCACTTCTACTACAATTACTATGTTTTCCAGTACGCAACGGGAATTTCCGCAGCTGTGGCTCTGGCAAACAGAATTCTCACCGAGGGCAAGCCCGCTGTTGACGATTATCTGAAATTTTTAAGCGGCGGCTGTTCTGAGGATCCCATTGACCTGCTGAAAATCGCAGGCGTTGATATGACCTCTCCCAAGCCTGTAAGCGATGCTCTGAAAATGTTCGGGGATATGCTCTCGGAAATGGAAAAGCTTGTCTGAGATATACTATTATATAGGCAGCGCCGCCTACCATTTTGGGAAGTACCGATAAAGAAGTTTTAACGGTACCGAGCGACAAACCTTGCTCATTTCGCTTATCTATAAACGAATTGACAAAGGGGTCGCCCCTTTTGCGGCTGCTGCCTTTTTTGGAAAGGAACATTGCTATGAAGATAAAGCCTGCATTTACGCCCGTAAATATTGCATTTGCCGCCAATGACGGGTACGCCGTACCGCTGAGCGTCACCCTGTATTCCATGATGAAAAATGCAAGCAAAGCAAGGTTTTACGACATTCTTGTAATGCACAAGGACATTTCCCCCGAAAATATGGAAATGCTTCTGAAAATTGCCGCACATTTCCCCAACTGCTCCCTTAGATTTATCGACTTTGGCAGCGAGGACAGCCTTGTCAGCGGAAATATGAAGGCATACTATTCCTCGGAAACAAACTACCGCCTTTTCCTTTTTGATGAAATGTTCTCCGAATATGACCGAATGCTCTATCTGGACTGCGATACCGTTATTTCGGGGGATATTTCCCAGCTGTTCGACACCGACCTGAAAGGCAATGCGGCGGGAGCTGTTCCTGCATCGGAGGCAAAGTTTCTGTCATTCAGCAAGCGGGCGGTCATCTTTGACAGAATGCCGTATAATTTCGATGACTACCGCCGAAAGGTGCTTTGCCTGACCTTCCCGGGACGGTACTTTAATGCGGGAGTTTTCCTCATGGATATGGCAAAATGCCGTGAGCTGACATCGGCGGAGCAGGCTATCTCACTGTTAAACAGCAAGCCCTTTACATATAACGACCAGGACACGCTGAACATCATCTTCAACAAAAGCATCTGCCTTCTTGACTGGGCATGGAATTACACCGTCGATCTGGAGCAGTACAACACCTGCCCCGACAAAAGAGTTACACAGCTTTACGAGGGTACAAGGCGGAGAACTCCCAATATTATCCATTATGTAAGCGGAATAAAACCATGGAACGGCGAACCGCCCTTAAAGCAGCTCTGGACAGATACCAAAGCCGAGCTTGATCAGCTGCTTGCCGAAGGTGAGAACTGAGCGCATATCATTATGTACAAATAATGCACTCTATTTAACATAAAGATATGTAAAATATTGCTGAAAATGAATTTTCCCAAAAAAAGTAATGACAAACCCTTTAAAAAGATGTATAATACAAATTGGAAAAGCATTTTATCCAACAAACAGAAAGGACGATAGAATATGAATAAAAGACAAACCATAAGAAAAACAGCGGCGGCAGCCTTCTGCATAGCAGCAGTAATGGGTGCGGCTTTTGCGGATATGCCGTATATTGCCCCCAATCCCATTGTAGCTTCGGCGGAATCCACTCCTCCGGCTGTGGCTGAGGTAAAGCTGGAAGATGTTATTAAAGCGGCTTTCGACGCCGGCGATTCCTATGCAGTTCTTGCCGACGGAGCGATTAAATGCTCTATATTCTATAACGGACAATGCTATATTACTATCAATACGCCCGGCAGCTACAAGATCACCGGAAGCAACTATTACAACGGTTCCTATGTGGATATTGCGATTAATAATGATTCACATGGCGATGTCAATATTGAATGTAATGACGTTTATATAAATAATGACGGCTTTAACGGCTGCGACGGCCAATATAAAACCTGTAATTTATTCAATAATAATACCGGTACAACAGCCGTAAGTGGAACCTTACAGGTCGATATGTATAACGGTATAGATTTCAAATATGGCACTGTTGACTGTACTGCCCTGACCGTTACCTACACAGACGGTGACAACAGCAACAATAAATTTCCCAAGACCTTTTTCACAGCCGGCACAGATGTAAAGCTGTCAAAGCAGTTTGAAACGGGCGTGAAAGATGAACATCAAAATGTAGTGCTGAGCAAAGATTATTGCTGCTTCTCCGAGGACGGTAAAGCTACTCCTACTCCCTTTACGGGCGGCAAAATGAATGCAAGCACTACTGTTACCGCATATACAGCTCATAACGCCGAAAAAGTACCTGCCGTTTCCCCGACCTGCACAACTGACGGAACAATTGAACATTGGAAATGCTCACACTGCGGCAAGAAATTTGAGGACGAGGGCTGCACCACTCCCGTAACCGATCCCGTTTCAATTGATGCTGCCGGACATAGCTTCGGCGAATGGGAAACCGTCACCAAGCCTACCGCAGAAAAAGATGGCGAACAGAAAAGAACCTGCACCAAGTGCGGCTATGAGGAAACCAAGACCGTTTCCGCTCTGCATATGGCAGACACAAGCAAGTGGCTGACAGACAAGGACAGCCATTGGCACGCCTGCGCAACCCCCGACTGCACGGAAATTTTCGACAAGGCAGACCATACCCCCGATAATGGTGCGGTAACAGTCAAGGCTACATATAAGAGCAAGGGCGTCAAGACCTTCTCCTGCACAGTCTGCGGAGCCGAGCTTTACACAGAGGAGATACCCGTTATCGACCTTTCCGACCCTAATGTTGCCGCTGAGGTATTCGTTGACAGACTTTATGAGGATCTTCTCGGCAGACCCGGCGACGAAGCAGGCAAGCAGACACACATTGACAATCTCCTTAAAAAGGAACCCTCTCTCAAGGCTTATTATGATTTCATCTTCTCGGAGGAATTTACAAACCTTGACATTTCCCTTGATGAAAGACTTACAAGAATTTGCCGCATCTTCCTTGACAGAAAGCCTACCGCCGAGGAATTGAACAGATGGAAGGACGCTCTTGAAAACGGCTGCTCCATAGGTTATGTTTTCGCAGATCTTGCAAACAGCGATGAATTTATCTCCCTCTGCGAGCTGTTCCACCTTGAACCGGGCACATGGAAACCTACCGAAAACCGTGACATCAACCCCAACCTGACAAAATTCATCTCGAGAATGTACAATAACGTTCTCGGCAGAAGGTACGATGTGGACGGTATCAACAACCATGCAGGCAAATATCTGGAGCTGGGCGACCTTTACGCAATGGCATTTGACTTCCTCTTCTCCCCCGAATTTATCGAAAAGAACACCACCGACGAGGAGTTTGTGGAAATTCTTTACAGCACCTTCTTCGACCGTGAACCCGATACAAAGGGCAGAAATGACTGGCTGAAAAGCCTTGCAGACGGCAAGTCCCGTGAAGAAGTTCTCGCAGGCTTCGTATATTCCGACGAATGTAAAGAGCTGGTAGAAAGCTTTGATATTGACTGATTTTTTTGATTTTGCTTTTTCAACTGCCTTAGTGAAATATTTATATATGTGTGTACCCCCGCCGAAGGCAGGGGTACACACATTAAGCAATCAAAAAACAGGCTGCACCGTACAAAAGTATGGCGCAGCCTGTTTTTTATATTATTCGGGAAAATATTGGTTAAACCATCAGTTCGCAAACCAGCTTGGAGAATTCCAGAGGATTTTCAATAGGCATACCCTCGATAAGCAGTGCTTCATCATAGAGTATCTTCGCATATTTGGAAACGGTGTCATTGTCATTGCCGAACAGTGCTTTCAGCTTCTCGAAAATGGGGTGAGATGCGTTTATTTCAAGCACTCTCTCCGCCCTGATCTTCTGCTCCTCGTTGGGCATGGAGTTGAACACCTTCTCCATTTCAAGGGAAATTTGTCCCTTGTTGGACAGGCAAACGGGGTGAGATTTCAGCTTTTCGGAGATAACGACTTCCGTTACCTTGCCGTCCAGAGCGGTTTTCAGATATTCAAGAAGCTCCTTGTTCTCCTCGGACGCCTTCTTTGCGGCTTCCTTTTCCTCCTCGGAATCAAGGTCTGCGCCGCTTTCGGAAATGGACTTGAACTGCTTCTCGTCGTAATTTTCCAGCGTCTTAACGGCAAACTCGTCCACATTGTCGGTGAGATAAAGCACCTCAATGCCCTTATCCTTGAAACGCTCTATCTGAGGCAGAAGGTCTATCTTGTCAACGGTATCGCCCGCTGCATAGTAGATGTACTTCTGATCCTCCTTCATTCGGGAAACGTACTCTTCAAGGGTAACAAGCTTCTTTTCTGCGGAAGATGTGAACAGCAGCAGGTCTTTCAGCACTTCCTTATGTGCGCCGTACTCATTGTAAACGCCGAACTTTATCTGTACGCCGAACTGCTTCCAGAACTTTTCGTACTTCTCACGCTCGTTGGTCTGCATCTTTTTCAGCTCGTTCTTAATGGTTCTTTCAAGCGAACGTGCAATAAGCTTTAGCTGTCTGTCATGCTGGAGAAGCTCACGGGAGATGTTCAGTGACAGGTCCTCCGAATCCACAAGACCTCTTACAAAGCTGAAATGGTCGGGCAGCAGATCTGCACATTTATCCATAATAAGAACGCCGCTGGAATACAGCTGCAAGCCCTTTTCAAAGCTCTTGGAATAGTAGTCAAAGGGAGCCTGTGAGGGAATGTACAGCAGGGCATTATAAGTCGCAGTACCCTCTGTCTTGACATGAATACTCTTCAACGGGTCGGAATAGTCATAGAATTTCTCCTTGTAGAAGTTATTGTACTCCTCCTCGGTGACTTCCGTCTTGTTCTTCTTCCAAATGGGCACCATGCTGTTGAGAGTTTCGGTTTCAATGTATTTTTCCGTCTTAGGCTCGCTGTTGCCTTCCTCGTCGTCCTTGTCCTCAAGATAGCGGGTCTTTTCCATATCCATCATAATGGGGTAACGGATATAGTCGGAATATTTCTTAACAAGGCTCTTTATCTTCCACTGTTCAAGGAAATCGTCATACTGCTCGTCCTCGGTATTTTCCTTCATGGTAAGGATAATTTCCGTTCCTACTGTGTCCTTGTCGCACTCGTCAATGGTGTAGCCGTCAACGCCCTCGGACTTCCAGACATAAGCCTTGTCGGAACCGTAAGCCTTTGTGCGGACTTCAACCTCCTTAGCAACCATAAATGCGGAATAGAAGCCGACGCCGAACTGTCCGATAACGTCGATGTCCTCCTTTTCCTTAGCGTCGCTGTTGGCGGTCTTGAATGCGAGAGAGCCGCTGTTTGCGATAATTCCCAGATTATTTTCCAGCTCCTCGGCAGTCATACCGATACCGTTATCAGTGATGGTCAGAGTGCCGTTGTCCTTGTCAGCCTTAATGAAGATCTTGAAATCCGACTTGGACATTCCCACCTTGTCATCGGTCAGGGACTTAAAATAAAGCTTGTCGATAGCATCGCTTGCGTTGGAGATAAGCTCACGGAGGAAAATCTCCTTATGTGTGTAGATAGAGTTGATCATCATTTCCAGCAGACGCTTGGATTCTGCCTTGAACTGTTTTGTTTCTGCCATATAAGTACATCTCCCATATAAAAATAGCAATTGTATTTGTTGTTTGCTAGCACTCTTTATCTATGAGTGCTAATTGTAATTATAGCACATACTCAAATAAAATCAATAGAAGAAATATAATTAATACTATTTGTTTACATTTTAGAAACAGTTTGAATAATGTGGAAAGAGAAAAGTGGAGAGTGAAATTATTAGTGTTAAATGTTGAGTGATGAATGTTGAATTAAAAATAATTCAACGCTCAACACTTATAACTCAACACTAAAAAAATCCACTCTCCACTTTCCACTCTTCACATTTTATTTAGAGGGTTTTGCCGCGTCAACAATAGCCTGTGCCTTTTCGGGATCGTCAACCTTTGTAACTGCGCTGACAACAGGAACGATTATCAGTCCGAAGATCATAGCAATAGCACCCGCATTAATGGGAGAAGCCATATTTAAGGGCAGAGAAGCAGCAGCCTTTGTTGCCTTGGGGAAGAAGCCCAGGCTGAATATTATCATATGTACAACGGTGATTCCAACGCCCGAAACAAAGCTTGTCCATACCGCAGCCTTTGTGATCTTTGCGCTGAACAGTCCGTACAGGAAGGGAGCCAGGAACGCACCCGCCAGCGCACCCCACGATATGGACATGAGCGTGGAGATGTAAGCATTTGGATTCAGAGCGATGATTACGGAAACCAGAAGGAACGCAGCAATGAATATTCGCATGAAGAAAACCTGCTTCTTCTCGGTCATTTCTTCCTTCATATTAGGCTTGATAAGGTCAATGGTGAGAGTTGAGCTTGATGTGAGCACCAGGGAGGACAGCGTAGACATAGACGCCGAAAGCACCAGCACCACCACAACACCGATAAGCAGCTCGGGCAGAGCAGCTTCAAGCATAGCGGGAACAATGGAGTCGTAAGCAAGCTTTCCCGAAGCGTTTGCCGCCAGATGTGCCTTACCCTCCGCGGCTGCGATCTCGGCATCGGGGTGAGCGTACAGTCTGCCGAAGCCGCCCATAAGGTAGGAGCCGCCTGCAACCACAACAGCAAACAGTGTGGAGATGATAGTTCCCTTGGTGATAGCGCTGTCGTCCTTGATAGCGTAGAATTTCTGGACCATCTGAGGAAGTCCCCATGTACCCAGTGAAGTGAGGATAACAACGCCGATAAGGTTAATGGGGTCGGGTCCGAAGAGAGAATTCAGCGTATTTTCGGGAACCTTACTGTCTGAGATAGCACCCAGCTGATCGAGAGCGGAGGAAAGTCCGCCCTTGTTGGAGATAACGCAGAACACAACTGCCGCAATTCCCACAAGCATAATGATTCCCTGAATAAAGTCGTTGATAGCCGTAGCCTTGTAGCCGCCCAGGATAACGTAAACAGCAGTCAGCACCGCCATGCCTATGATACAAGCCTCATAAGGGATAGCAAACGCCATATTGAACAGCCTTGACAGGCCGTTGTAAACAGACGCTGTGTAGGGTATCAGGAAGATGAACACAATGACCGCAGCCGCAGTTTTCAGGGACTTTGAGCCGTAACGCTTCTCGAAAAATTCGGGCATTGTGGCAGCGTTCAGGTTCTTGGTCATGGTACGGGTACGCTTACCCATAAGTATCCATGCCAGCGCACTTCCGATAACGGCATTTCCGATACCTATCCACGCAGCGGACACGCCGTATGCCCAGCCGAACTGTCCCGCATAGCCGATGAAAACAACAGCGGAGAAGTAGGACGTACCGTAAGCAAACGCCGTAAACCACGCACCCAGCGTTCTTCCGCCCAGCACGAAGTCGGAAACGTTTGAGGTTTTCTTTCTGCACCAAAAGCCGATACCCAGCATAAGCAGCAGGTAGGCTACGAGAATGATGTAAAGCATTTTATCTGTCCTTTCAGCGGTTTATTGGTTTAAAGCTGACATGGTTTTATGCTTTAACCTATTAAACCAAATAATACTATTTAAAATTATATCACACCGCAGAAAGTCTTGTCAATTGACATATACAACATATTTTCGGGACTTGTAAGTGGAAAACGCACAAATGTAAATGTGAAAAGTGAAAAGTGGAAAGTGGAATTAAAGTGCTGAGTTAAAAGAATGTGTGTTGACTTTCATGCAAAATATGAATAATACTAATAACCAATAAAAGTGTAGATAAAAAATGTGCGCAAAAACCATATACGCAAGCTTTTGCTTGATTTTTTATTGACTTTTTAATTGGTTCTTAGTATAATACCGGACACTCATTGAATTATAGGGATCTCTCGGCACAAAACCACTGTGCCGATTTCTTCTCCATAGTTCCAATTATGTATAGTATAAATTATCGCAATGTTGATTTTCCCTTTCCTTCGGAAATTTGTTGGATCACCGATAACTCCACTTCTCACTTTCCTTTAAATACATAAAGAAATCATAAAGAATATTCACAAACCCTTGATTTTTTCGGGCGGCTGTATTATAATGGTATCATCAGATGAAAAAACGAAACTGAAAGGCGGTATTTAACAATGGACGAATTCAATAATAACAATCTTGATAATAAAGAACCTCAGAACGGCACCCCCGCAAACGGTCAGCCTTATGACCCCTACAATCAGCCCGTAAACCCCGCAAACGGTCAGCCCTATGACCCCTACAATCAGCAGCCCACACAAGGCGCAGTTCCCTACACCTATGACCCCTACGCACAGCAGAATACACAGCAGGGACAGCAGCCCTACGGCCCCTATTCTCAAAGCCCCAACTATGCCAACTATATGCAGAATCAGTACGGCGGCGGTGTCTATGCAGTTCCGCAGAGGGCACCCGAGGGAATGGCGACTGCTTCTCTGGTAATGGGCATACTGTCTATCGTAAGCCTTATTACGGTTTATCTGCCGCCTATCTTCGGTATTCTGGGAATAATATTCGGCTGTATTCACAAGTCAAAGCACTATCCCAACGGAAACGGCAAGGCTAATGCGGGAATTATCTGCTCCGTCATCGGTCTGATACTTATCATTGCTCTTATTGCGTTCAGCGTAAGTCTGGTGACCAATCCCGAGGTAATGCAGCAGTATATGGAGCTTATCAGGGAACAGGATCCCGAGCTTTACGATCAGATGTATGATATGTACTATGACCAGTTCCCTCAGTGGTTTGAGGGCATCAAGCTTGCTTTGTCTGCTCTTTTCGCAAAATAAAGGGGGGAATGTCTGTGAAATGCCCATACTGCGGCAGGGAAATGGAGAATGGCTATCTCAGGAGTGCGGGCAGCATGCCTTCCGAATGGGTTTTCTGGCTGCCTGAGGTATACTTTAACGAACACCTTTTCCTGCCAATAACAAAAGAAAAAATAAAAAAAGAAGGCGGCGTTTACATAAACAGCGGCGGCAGCATTACGCAGGAAGGCGACCCTGTTTTTGTTTGTAGAAGCTGCGGAAAGCTTTTGGCAGATATTTCCGTGTCAAATTGATGAAAAAAACGGCGTATCTGTCGGATATTGCCGATAATATGTCCCTGTACGGCGGAAAAAGTCCGTTGTACAGGGATTTTTCTTTGTTGTGCAAAATCACGGACAGCATATAAAAATTTCACTTGACAAATGTCCGTCAAAATGATACAATTGTATTCATCGGAAATACAATTGTTTCTGTCAGACGGACGGAAAACACATTTCAGGGAACATATTTGAAAGACAGGTAATGCCTATGAATGCAGCGTCTAAGCTGATTGTTGTAAATTCGGACGTCCTACCCGACGTCTTTATTAAAGTCATCGAAGTGAAGAAGCTTCTTGCACGGGGCGAAGAAAAAAGCTCCGCTTCCGCCTGCAAAAGGGTTGGCATTTCAAGGAGCGCGTTCTATAAATACCGTGACTGCGTGTTCACCTACGAGGAAAAGCTTACTCAGAAGATCATTTCTCTGAATATGACCCTCAAGGACGAACCCGGGGTGCTTTCGGGGGTTCTGGCGGCGCTTCACGGTATGAACACCAACATTCTCACGGTAAATCAGAGCATACCCGTGGACGGCGTTGCGGCGGTGTCCGTGTCCCTCAGACCCGAAGGGGGAGCGGAGGAGTCCTACAAGATTATCGGCGTTTTGTCCGAACTCGGCGGCGTTGTTGATGTGAAGATCATTTCGGGAGAATAATTTTTCCGACATAAACAAAGTATATTTTTCAGAAGGAGTTATTTTATTATGGCAAAGGTAGCAGTTTTGGGATATGGAGTAGTCGGCTCGGGAACGGTCGAGCTTTTTTACAAGAATGCGGAGGCTATCAGAAAGAGAACAGGTCAGAAGGACCTTGATATCAAGTATATCCTCGATATCAGAGAATTCCCCGATTCACCTTATGTTGACAAGTTCACCAAGAATTTTGATGATATTCTGAACGATGATGAGGTTTCCATTGTTGCGGAGGTAATGGGCGGCGTTCACCCCGCTTACGATTTCGTTAAGGCTGCTCTGGAAAAGGGCAAGTCCTGCGTGACCTCCAACAAGGAAATGGTGGCTCAGAAGGGCGCAGAGCTTCTGAAAATCGCAAAGGAGCATAACTGCAACTTTATGTTTGAAGCAAGCACAGGCGGTGCTATCCCCATTATCAGACCCCTTCATCAGTGTCTGGCGGCTAACAACATTACCGCCGTTGCGGGAATTCTGAACGGCACCACAAACTTTATCCTCACAAAGATGTTCAGCGAAAATATGGCGTTTGACGACGCTCTTGCCCTGGCTCAGAAGCTGGGCTATGCAGAGAGAAATCCCGCCGCAGACGTTGAAGGTCTGGACGCCTGCCGCAAGATCTGTATTCTCTCCTCGCTGGTTTACGGCAAGCACGTTTACCCCGATTATATCCACACAGAGGGTATCACCGCTATTACCAAGGCTGATGTTGAGTACGCCGAGGTTTGGGGCGGTAAGGTGAAGCTTATCGGCAGCGTTAAGAAGTGCGCAAACGGCAAGATCCTGCCTATGGTTCGTCCCGCATTTGTCTGCAATGATATGCAGCTGTCCAACATCAGCGATGTTTTCAACGGCATTACCGTTTATGGCGACGGCTTTGACGAGGTTATGTTCTACGGCAGAGGCGCAGGAAAGCTGCCTACCGCAAGTGCAGTTCTCGGAGATGTTATCGACTGCGCAAGACTGTCGGGCACTTCCGTTTCCCAGACTTGGGAGGACAGCGAAAACGCCGATTTCATCGAGGATTACAAGAATGACACCGTTGCAATGTACGTCCGCACATCGGGCGCAGACAAGGCTCAGATAGAGAAGCTGTTCGGCGATGTTGAATATCTCGTTAAGGACAACGCTCCCGCAGGTGAGATAGCATTCATCACACCCGAATTGGTCGAAAAGGATATTGACGAAAAGCTGTCCGCTCTGAACGGCGAAATTCTCGGAAAGATACGTGTTCTCAATCTCAGATAAGATAGGAAGTTCCTAAAATGTACAGGATACAAATACCCGCCACAAGCGCAAATCTGGGCGCAGGCTTTGATGCTTTGGGGCTTGCTCTCAGCTACTATAACTACGTGGAAATTGAGGAAAGCGATACCGTTGACATTAAGTCGCTGGACGATACCGCCATTCCCGAGGACGAAAGCAATCTGGTCTATGAGTCCGCAAAGACGCTTTACGACATCTGCGGAAAGCCTTTAAAGGGTCTGAAAATACGTCAGGAGAATAATATCCCTATGGCAAGGGGCTTGGGCAGCTCCTCCGCCTGCATTATTGCGGGACTTGTGGGGGCAAACACTCTCATGAAGGAGCCCCTTTCCCTTGACGATTTAGTGAATCTTTCGGCGCAGATAGAGGGTCACCCCGACAACACCGCACCCGCTCTTCTTGGGGGAATTGTTACCGCCGTTTTCGACGGAAAGAATGTCCACTGGGTAAAGCAGGAGGTTTTCACAACGCTGAAATTTGTGGTGGTGATACCCGATTTTGAGCTGAAAACCGAAAAGGCAAGGGCTTGTCTGCCAAAGGAAATTTCCCACAAGGACGCCGTTTACAACCTTTCCAGAGCGGCACTTTTCTCCGCTTCTCTGCTGACGGGAAAGTATGAAAATCTCCGCACAGCCGTTGACGACAGACTGCATCAGCCCTACCGAATGGAGCTTATCCCACACGCCGCAGAGGTGTTTGACACGGCTTATTCTCTGGGTGCATATGCGTCCTATATAAGCGGAGCGGGTCCGTCCCTCATGGCTATTGTGGACAATGACAACCGCTTTTTCTGCGGAAAAATGCGCTTCGCCCTTGACAGAATGGGGCTGAAAAGCTGGCAGGTACACGAGCTGCATATTGACAATATCGGCACTAGAATTATTTGATCTCGGATAGGATATGGCAAAAATATTAAACACTCATTGATCACGGGAATCTCTCGGCGTAAAAACCCATAACACGCAAGCTTTTTACGCCGATTTCTTCTCCGTGATCTTAATGGTGTTTATTATTTCGCCATATCCCTTTGCCGTTTATGGTGATATTATGATAGAAAAAATTACCTCCTCACCCGAGGAAACAATTGAATTTGCTAAGGAAATAGGCGCACTTCTCAAAGCGGGGGACACCGTTGCCTACACAGGCGGCCTGGGAGCGGGAAAGACTACCTTTACACGGGGACTTGCCATGGGTCTGGGTCTGCCCGACGATGTGACCTCCCCCACCTTTGCGCTGGTAAATGAGTACAAGGGAAAGAACATCACCCTTTATCATTTCGATATGTACAGGATAGAAACAGAATTTGCCCTTGAATCTACGGGCTTTTTCGATTATTTGGACGGACGTTCGGTCATTGCCGCCGAGTGGTCGGAGAATATTTCCGAGTTTCTTCCCGAAAACACCATTTACATCAACATAGAGCGCATTTCCGACGACGTGCGCAAAATTACCGTTAAAGGAGATGACCGCTTTTGAAAATTCTGGGAATTGACACTTCGGGGAACACCGCCTCCGCTGCCGTATGCGAAAACGGCGTAATTCTGGCAGAAACCACCTTTGCCACACGTCTCACCCATTCTCAGGTAATACTGCCGCTGGCTAAGGAAGTGCTGTCCTACGCCGAAACGGAGCTTTCCGACATAGGCTTGCTGGTCTGTGCGGCGGGTCCCGGGTCTTATACGGGACTGAGAATTGGCATTTCCGCTGTAAAGGCGTTAAGCTTTGGTTTGGGAGATATCCCCTGCTGCGGCGTTTCCACTCTTGAAGCGTTGGCATACAGCTGTGCGGTCTGCGGGGAGATAGTCTGCGCCGTTATGAAGGCAAGAGCTGATCTGGTCTACTGTGCGTTTTTCGATTGTTCGGACAGGAAGTTCCCGAAACGTCTGACCGAGGACAAGGTAATTTCCGCAGATGAAGCAATTGCGCTGGCTGCGGGTATGAACGTTTCCGTTATGTTTACGGGAGATGCGGTGGACGGAATGTCCGATAGAATTGCGGAACGTCTTGAAAACTACGCATTTGCTCCCCTTTCCATGAGAACACCGAAAGCGTCCGCACTCTGCTTTATTGGGGAAAATTCCCCGAAAATGTCCGCAGAAGAGCTTATGCCCCAGTATCTCCAGATAACCAAGGCTGAAAAGGACTTGCAGGAGCAGAAAAAGTAACGGTAACATTTCACGAAAATCATATATCCAATTTGTAATAAAATTGTTCTTGAATATAGTAGAATAGTATGGTATAATAAAAGTAGTTTTTTGAAATCTGATCTGATAGGAGAATCATTATGATAATTATAGGAAGCGACCACGCAGGCTACGAGCTGAAAAAATCGGTCATTGCACATCTGAAAGAAACAAACGTAGAGTTTGTCGAAGCAGGTTGTATGGACGGCGAAAGCTGCGATTATCCCCTTGTTGCAAAGGAGGTCTGCGAAAAAATCGTAAACGGCGAGTTTGAAAAGGGGATCCTTATCTGCGGAACAGGCGTCGGCATTTCCATGGCTGCAAACAAGATAAAGGGCATTCGTGCGGCACTCTGCGGCGACTGGTATTCCGCAAAATACACCCGTCTGCACAACGATGCAAACGTCCTCTGCATGGGCGGAAGAGTAATCGGTTCGGGACTTGCTGCCGAGATCGTTGACGTTTTCCTTACCACCGAATTTGAGGGCGGCAGACATCAGAGAAGAGTTGACCAGATAACCGATCTGGAGAAATAAAAATGCTTTGAAAGGAACGATAGCTATGTACGATAATATGGTAAAGGTCATCGAACACCCCCTTGTTCAGCACAAGATCTCCCTTATGAGAGATATTAACACAGGCGCAAAGGAGTTCAGAGAGCTGGTTTCGGAAACATCTATGCTTATCTGCTTTGAGGCTACAAGAGATCTTCCTCTGAAATCCGTTGACATTCAGACTCCCCTTGCCATTGCAAAGTCTAAGGTGATTTCGGGCAAAAAGCTGGCGTTCGTGCCTATTTTCAGAGCGGGTCTGGGTATGTGCGACGGTATTATGAAGCTTGTTCCTGCCGCTAAGATAGGTCATATCGGCGTTTTCAGAGATCCCGACGAGCTTACTCCCGTGGAATATTACACAAAGCTCCCCGTTGACATTAACGAGAGAGAGGTAATCATTACCGACATTATGCTGGCTACCGGCGGAACTGCTGTAAAGGCTGCGGATATTCTCAAGGAAAACGGCGTAAAGAACATTAAGTTTATGTGTATTCTGGCTTCTCCCTACGGATTGGAAACTCTCCATAACGCTCACCCCGATGTTGAGATCTACTGCGGTGCTGTTGACGAGGGTCTGAACGAGCAGTGCTACATTGTTCCCGGTCTGGGCGATGCGGGCGACAGAATGTTCGGTACGAAATAATTATTTTTATCAATGGCAGGAAATCCGAAGAAAATTCGGATTTTTTGCCGTATATTCGGAGGATAGATTATGTGCGGAATCGTTGGATTTGTGGGGAAAAGAGCCTGTGCGGATATTCTGGTAAAGGCGTTGAAAAGGCTTGAATACCGCGGCTATGACTCTGCGGGTATAGCAGTTTTTGAGGGGGATTCCCTAAAGACCGTCAAGGCAAAGGGAAAGATAGACGAGGGACTTGTCCGCAAGCTTTCCGAGGAAACACCTCTCACCGCAGCTGCGGGAATAGGTCACACCCGCTGGGCTACTCACGGCGAACCGTCCGACATTAACTCACACCCCATCGGCAACGGCAGAATTTCCATAGTTCACAACGGTATTATCGAAAATTACCGAAAGATAAAGGAGTTCCTTATCTCAAAGGGCTATGTTTTTGAAAGCGAAACGGACACGGAAACCGTTGCAAAGCTGCTTGACTACTATTACAAGGGCGACCCTATGGAAGCCATTGTTAAAACAGCCGCCGAAATTGAAGGTTCCTTTGCGCTGGGAATAATTTTCAAGGATTTCAAGAATACTATCTTTGCTATCAGACGTGAAAGCCCCCTTATCGTCGGAAAGGGCGAGGGCGAAAGCTTTATTGCCTCCGACGTTACCGCTATTCTTGACCATACCAAGGATTACTATCTCCTTGAACATAATGAGATTGCAAGACTTGACGAGAATGGTGCGCAGTTCTTCGATTTCAACGGAAACGTTATCGAAAAAACTCTCCACACTGCCGACTGGGACCTTGACGCTGCGGAAAAGGGCGGCTACAAGTTCTTTATGCTCAAAGAAATTCACGAGCAGCCCGAGTCTATCAGAAAGACAATTACCCCCAGAATTTCCGACGGTATGCCCGACCTGAGCGAATGCGGACTTACCCCCGAAAAGCTCAGAGGTTACAAGAATATATTCGTTGTTGCCTGCGGAACGGCTATGCACGCAGGTCTTGTGGGAAAATACGTTGTGGAGCGTATCGGACGGATTCCCGTTACCGTTGAGGTAGCGTCCGAGTTCAGATACAGAAATCCCATCGTTTCCCCCGATGACCTGGTAATTCTCGTTTCACAGTCGGGCGAAACCGCCGACACCCACGCAGCCCTCACCCTTGCAAAGGATATGGGTGCAGAAACTCTTGCTATTGTCAACGCAAAGGGTTCAAAGATAGCCCGTGACGCCGATATGGTTATCTACACTCATGCAGGCCCCGAGCTGGCTGTTGCGTCCACAAAGGCGTATATGGTGCAGCTGGCGGTGTTCTATCTGTTTGCCTTTGAGCTGGCTTGGGCGAGAAATGCTATTTCCGAAGAGAAATGCAGAAGCCTTGTTAAAGGTCTGGAGGAAATGCCTGCTCTTATTGAAAAAGTCCTTGAAAAGCCCGACAGCAGTCAGTTTGCCGCTTCAAAGCTGGTGGCTGCTGAAAATCTGCTGTACATAGGCAGAGGGCTTGACTATGCGCTTTCCATGGAAGGTTCCCTGAAGCTTAAAGAGGTTTCCTACATTCACTCCGAGTCCTATGCGGCGGGCGAACTGAAGCACGGCACAATCTCCCTTATTACCGAAGGAATGCCCGTTATCTCCGTTGCAACTCAGACGGACGTTTTCGACAAGACCGTCAGCAACATCAAGGAGGTAAAGACAAGGGGCGCATATAATATCGTGGTGGCAAGAGAAAGCCGTCAGCCCGGAAGTGATGCGGCGGATTTCATCATTACCGTCCCCGAAACGGACGACATTTTAATGCCGATGCTGGCTGTTGTTCCCCTGCAGCTTATTGCCTATTACACGGGAGATCTTAAGGGAAATGACGTTGACAAGCCGAGAAATCTCGCAAAATCTGTTACTGTTGAATAAAGGAATTCGTATAAAATGGAGCTAATTTCAGTTGTTGTCCCCTGCTATAACGAGGAGGAGTCGCTGCCTCTTTTCTATGATGAGATAATCAGAGTTTCCGATAAAATGAAGGCGGAAAAGGGAACCGAGTTTGAGTTTGTTTTCGTAAATGACGGTTCGAGGGATAAGACCCTTGAAAAGCTGCGGGAACTGTCCCGGCGGGACAAAAGGGTTCGGTATGTGTCCTTTTCCAGAAACTTCGGCAAGGAGTCCGCTATGATAGCGGGGCTTGAACACGCCGAGGGGGATTATGTTGTCCTGCTTGATGCGGACTTACAGCACCCGCCCAGGCTTATCCCCGAAATGTACGATTACGTGTCCTCGGGCGAATATGACTGCGCCGCCACAAGGCGTATCTCCCGAAAGGGCGAACCGAAGCTGCTGTCCTTTTTCGCAAACAGCTTTTACGGCATAATCAACAAAATATCCCAAACTCAGATAATCAGCGGCGCACAGGACTTCCGCTTTATGACAAGGCAGATGGTGGACGCTATTATCTCCATGAGCGAATACAACCGCTTTTCCAAGGGAATTTTCAGCTGGGTGGGCTTCAAGACTAAGTTTATCGAGATAGAAAACACCGAACGTGCGGCGGGCACTACTACGTGGAATTTCAAGAAGCTGTTCCTCTATTCGCTGGACGGCATTATGGGATTTTCCACCGCACCGCTGGCTTTATCGCTGTTTCTCGGCATATTCTCCTGCATTATTGCGGCGGTCATATTTATTGTGACGCTGGTGCAGTTTTTCTCTTTGGGAATTTCTCTCGGAAGATTTGCAAATATTGTCAGCCTCATACTGCTTATGAGCGGACTGTGCCTTATATGTACGGGTATCAACGGACTGTATCTGTCTAAAACCTATATGGAAGTCAAATGCAGACCGAAATATATAGTCAAAGAAACGGAAAAAACCGAAAGGGGTAAAAAATCATGAACATTTGGCATGACATTTCACCAAACCGAATCACCAAGGAAAACTTTTACGCTGTTATCGAAATAGGCAAGGGCAGCAAAATGAAGTATGAGCTTGACAAGAAAACAGGCTTCCTGCTTCTGGACAGAGTGCTGTACACCTCCACCCACTATCCCGCAAACTACGGCTTTATCCCCAGAACCTATGCCGAGGACGGCGACCCGCTGGACGTTCTGGTGCTCTGCTCGGAAACCATTGCTTCTCTGGCTCTGGTAAAGTGCTATCCTATCGGCGTTATCTCCATGATAGACAACGGCGCACCCGATGACAAGATAATCGCTATCCCCTTCAATGACCCTACATACAACGGCTACACCGACATCAGTCAGCTGCCGCAGCACATTTTCGATGAAATGTCCCACTTCTTCACCGTTTACAAGCAGCTGGAGAACAAAGGAACTATCATCGACGAGGTAAAGGGCAGAGAAGCCGCTGTTGAGATCATTGAAAGATGTATTGACAGGTATATTGACAGCTTCTGCAAGGGTAAGCCTTCCGAGAGATAAAAAACGAACCGCCGTTTATGGGGAACATTCCCATAAACGGCGGCTTTTCTTTGGTGCCGGTGGTGGGGCTTGAACCCACACGGATTTCTCCACACGATTTTGAGTCGCGGTCGTCTGCCAATTCCGACACACCGGCATTTTGCTGACTATGATATTATAACCTATTTTTGCTTGATTGTCAAGAGAAAACTTAAAAAAATGTGGAAAGTGAAAAGTGGAAAGTGGAGAGTGAAAAGTGGAGAGTGAAAAGTGGAGAGTGAAAAGTGGAGAGTGAAATTATTATGGAACTGCTGATTAAATAGACATTTCTGCTTTTCTTGTTGCCTAAGTGACGCATCTAAGGGTGTTTCCCAAAATCAAGGGAAACACCCATCTTATTTAATCATCAACATCTTCCGAAGCGGGATTGGCAACGGGAATAAGCGTACCGCCCACCATTTCAACGGAATACTGCGAATATGCCTGATACTGTTCTTCCGTCAGAGGATAGGTCTTGCCGCTGTTCTGACTTGTCAGAGAACGTCCGCAGACCGTATATTCAAAGCTGCGATCATCGCCCCCAAACCCGTAAACAAAGGCAGTACCGTTCCAGTTAAGGGGAATATAAAGCCCCGGGTCCTTTGCGTATTCCTCGGGAGAAACGGCGGTTTCCATAGGCTCGGTGTTTTCCAGAATATCCGCCGTCATATCAAGCATTTCACGGGGGAACGCTTCTATTTCGGCATGGTCGGAATTTATCTCGCTGAGAGGTGCTTTTTCGCCCTTTCCCGCAAGAATGTAGAAATAATTGTCCGCATATCCGCCGATAGTATCATTCGCCGCAAGGAATTCCCGCAGCACCTGTCCTTCGCTCAGATCGCCATCAGCCGCAGAGGTGGTTTCTAACTTATCCGCAGGTGCTTCTGTGGAATTATCGGGTGAAACGGGTGCCATTGACGGAGCAATTCCCAAAGGCGGCTCTTCAACAACCTCTTCAATAACAACTTCGTCGTGGTCATCTTCTTCAATAACAACGTCGTCGTGGTCATCTTCCACCGAATCGTCCTCAAAAACTCTGTCCTCCCCTGTTTCAACTCCACCTGCTTCAACAGCCACCCCAGCATCTTCGTCCATAACCTCTTCTATTATATCGTCCGAATCGGTCACAGAAGCACCCGCAGCAGTTACCGAAGCAGATGTATCCGCCATACCGTCCTCGGAAGGCATGTCGACCAGCACACCCGCCGAAAACGAGATAACAGCCACCGCCGCAATAAGCGCACCATACTTGATATATGCGGGAAAACGCCGCTTTTCATTTTCAAGGGGGTAAATGCGTGTGTTTTTCTCTGTCGGCTCAGAAGCTTTGCCGTCCCTGACCTCCTGCATCAGCTGAGCTGTCCTTGCCTGAAAGCTGTCGGAGATCTTAATTCTGTTCATAGCTTTTCTGTAATCCTGCTTATTCATCGTCAAAATCCTCCTCCAGTTTTTTTCTCAGAAGCTCTCTGCCTCTTGCCAGCCATGTGCCGACTGTTGCGCTTTTTTTCTTCATAATGGACGCTATCTCGTTAATGGTGTAGCCGTCGTAATAATGAAGATGTATAGCCGTCCTGTACTTTTCGGGCAGGGACAAAACAGCCTCCAGCAGTGCCGATGAACCGTCGCCGCCCTCTGCTGGAATGTCCTCCTCCAGCGGGACTGTCCGCTGAACCCAGCCCGATTTAAGGTAGTTTTTCGATTTATTGATAGTCGTGCGGATAAGCCATGCCTTCTCATGCTCGTCCGATTCAAAGGGCTGCTTCTGACGCAGGAGCGCAACAAACACGTCCTGCGCAATGTCCTCCGCATCGCAGATGTTCTTCACATATGTATAACTCAGCCTGACCAGCGTCTGCGTGTAACGGCTGAGAATATTGTTGATATATTCGTCCGTACCGAATTCGTACAAGTTTTAGTCCCCCGTTCGCAATCGGCAAGGGCGTCCCCACGCCGATTCGTTCATTCAACCTTTTGAGTGACGTTTTCTATCGTTCTGTATATAAAACACTTCAAAACGCCGATTTTTTTCACTCTCTGAATATTTTACACGATTTCAACAAATATAGCAACAGATTTAAGGAAATTGTAATGATTTTGACGAAGATAATTAGGGAAATACTGATAAATGGGTGTTCCCCCGCCTTCGGCGGGGGAACACCCAACAATATCAATGCTTAAAAATAACTAACATACTTGTAGGGGAAAAAGCATAGCTTTGGTTCCCCGTCCCGCATTGACCCACAAACCCACAATAAGGTTATTTTCGTGTACTGCTATAAATACGCCATTAAAGAAACAGAAAAAAAACCGGAGCTGAAAAAGCTCCGGCAAATGTCATATTATCGTTCAAGAGCAGCCTTCAAAAGCTCGGACAGCTTCTCTGCGTCCTCGGCTGAAAGGGTGATGCCCTTCCCCATCTTTTCATGATCGGGTGACCATTCCCTAATGTCGTACTTAGCCGCAGCGCCGTTCCAGGAAACCAAATTCAGCTCCTTCTGCCAGCCCTTGGGAGATACCGAGATAACACCCAGCTCCTCCTTGATCTCAAACTTTATATCTGCCATTTTTACACACCTCCGTGATTAATCAGTATATCTTTAATTATATCATATTTTCGGCAGATAATAAACGGATCAAGGAAAACAATTCCCACAAAATATTCAGCGATTTTTTGGCGATTTAAACAACAGCGGCTCATACCCCTTTTTCAGCTCCCTCGCAATACTGTTGATACTATCCTCCCCGCCCTTGAGAGCAACGGAGCGTTCCAAACCATACTCATCGCAGATATGCTCCAGCATCTTCTGCTTGGACGCATTTTTATTGTATATCTTGATGTAGGCATAACCCTTGTAATCGTCGGAGGGATAGGTAATCATTTTAAGCTGCTCCCCGAAACGCTCCGAAAGCTTCTTGTGAAGAACGGCTATCCTGTCCGCCTTGTCAACTATCATAATATAAATTGTCCTGTCCCCGTCGGAGGGTCGGCGGTTCACATAGCAGCGGTAGGGCGAACGTTTCAGCGATTGGTAAATGGACTTTTCCGCATCATTTTTCAGTTCGTCGTAATAGATGATAAGATTGTCATCGCACAAAGCGTTTGTGAACATATTCATTCCCTCTGCGGACACTATGCTTCGTATCTCCTCGCATGCCTCGGGGGAAATTATATACGCCCGCAGATAGCTGTTGTTCTTCATATCATAAAGCGCAGCACCGTTCATAACAATAACGGGCAGCTTCATTTTCACGTCGGACAATATCTCCATGATTGCCGCAGGAGTACGCATGGTGGCAAGGGTGAAGCTTGCACCGTCCCCCAACATTCGGTTTATCTCCACCTTTGAATAGGGCGACAGACGCTCGTTTACGGGGGAAAGCATATCGTCCAGCTCGGCGGCAAACAGTACATTTTTCACCCGACCTCTGGGCATACGTGCGGAGTTCACGGCAATTCCCGCCGCTATTCCCACAAAGGTGTCTATTACCCTGTTGAGCACGAAAAGCCACGGGTTACTGTCGGTCATATGGATAACGGTTATGGACAGATAGACCACGCAGGAGAAATAGCTTGCATTCTTTTTGTCCAGCACGACGGTGGTGTAAATAACGGGGATTATCATCAGCGCAATAAACGCATATCCCCAAAAGGTGTTGTATATGGGGACAGCGTATATCTCAAAAACAATGGTGATAAGCCCATACAGCGCACCTATTATGGTCCCGACTGTCCGCTGAAACGCCATTTTCTGCATGCTCTCCGAATAGGGCTGAATACACCACAGGGCGGCAAGCATGGAGTAAAAGGGTATGCCGCTTTTCCCCCGCAGGAAATAAATTATCCCGCAGATAAGCACAGCTGCCGCCGATTTGTAAATTCTGTTTCCGATAGGCGGAAAATTAGTTTTCTTCATATTTTTATTATCTTGTAAAGTACGCTTTTCTCAAACTCCAGCGGACGGTTGTAGCGGAAAAATACGATTCCGTTTACGGGCGAATATATTTTGGAGATAATGTCCCCCTCCAGCGGGTCAATGATCTCGCACAGCAGGTCGCCGCTGCGTATCTCGTCGCCTGTGCGCACTCTGCTGCGGCAGATGCCCGCACAGCTTGAATGTATCTGCACAAGCCGTTCCTCGTCGATAATTTCGGTAACATATCCCCCCGTCAGCTTTGTGCGGATAAGACCTTTTTTCACGCAGAAGCGGAGAATAGCGTCCACCGCAACTCTCGCCGAACGTTCGTCGAAATCGTCCGTGGCATTGGTGTAAAGGGAAAATGCCTTAGTTCCCCAAATCTGCCAGTTGTAATTAAGCGTAGTGGTGTCATAGGGACGGGGTTCACGCACAAAGGCATAGGGCAGACCGAAATCAAGCATATCCGTATGGTCGGTAAAGCCCGTTTCCATCAGCTTGACATGGGGCAGAAAATCTCCCTGCTGATAAAAGCTAGCCAGCTGAACGCCGTACTTGTAGCCCTGAATTCCCTTAAAAAGCCCGTCTGCAATACGCTGAGTGGTTTCACCCAGGTCATAGCCTGGAAACATTCGGTTAATATCGGTATTATCCATGGTCCAGAACCGTTTGCCGATATTCATGGAATAGTAGTTGACGCAGGGGATTATCATTATCTCATTTCCCTCTGCGATGCACCCCTCACGCTCCAGCTCCTTTAAACGGTTTACCAGCTGTGCGCAAACATACATCTGCTGGACCTCATTTCCCCGCATTGCACCTACAACGCAGAGCGCCTTTTCACCCTGTCCGAAGCGGAAGCCTGTTATCTCCAGCGGCTTGCGGTAGGGGGACTGGATCGAATAAATTACTGTCTTACGCATTGTCGTCCCCTCCTAAAATTCTTGCAATAAGCGAACCGCCGTACACAATGGGATATTCCCGCAAGGTGAAAATTTTTCCGCTGCATGGTGCGGTCACATACTCCGACAGCTTTCCCGTTGCGGGATCGATAACATCACCGATATGCTCGCCCTTTTTAATGTCGACCCAATGCTCCACACAGGGGACAAAAATTCCGTCGGCGCCGCTGTTTACGAAATCCACCGCTCTTTCCCCCGAAACGATAGGCTCACGAACCTCCTCCGTGTCGCCCGTCCACATTCCGAGATTTTTCAGCAGATTGAAAATGCCCGCCGTCAGCTGTCGGCAGTATTCGCTTGTTATCCTCATTCCAACGCCCATTTCCACAACAAGAGTTTTCGTTCCCGTAACGTTCAGACTGTACGCAAGAGTGCTTTCCAGAACGGTTGCCGAGGAATGTATCCATATAAAATCGCAGTTAAGCATTTTTGCGTAGGGGACAAGCTCCTCTGCGCTTATTTCGTTTATCCTTATCTGCGGGATCTCCTTGAGATAAATGTTGCTGGAATGAATGTCGATGCAGATGTCCGCACCGCTTATATCCTTAATAATATCCGCCGCAAGAGCCTCTGCCATAGTTCCGTCGGCAGTTCCGGGGAAAATTCTGTTCATATCCAGGTCGAACAGGGGTATTCCACGGGTGATGCTGTCCATTCCCAGGGGATTGAGGGCGGGGTAAATATCCACCGTACCACACAGCTTATCGAGATTTTCGGACAAAATACGGGCTGTTTCAGCACAGACATACTGTCCCTCCAGCTCGTCGCCGTGGGTGCCCGTTACGATACATACCCGTTTCTTTTCGGCAGTCCCCTTTGCGCTGCCCTTTATTCGGTTTCGGCGTATTTCCACACGCTCATTTACTGCAAGACCTGCGCTTGCAATTACTGTCATCATTGTTAATTCTCTCCTCTAAAATGAATGTGAAAAGTGAAATTTTAAGTGATGAATGATGAATTTAAAAAACTCCACTTTTCACATTAAATTCAACTTTCAACTCTCATCACTCAACACTAAAGATCAGACCTCTGTCACCTTTGACGAAACCGTCTGAACGCTATCCCCATTCCCCCGATAAATTCCCCTTTCAATGGGACAATCGGAGTAATCCCGTCCGTGGCAAAGCTTTATATATCCCCCGCCGATATAACGGTTATGAGTGGGGTCAATGCCTATCCAGCGGGTTCCGTCATTTATCTCCACCCATGCGTGAGTTTCCCCACATTCAAAGGCAAGCCCAGAAGCATATCTGCAAGGTATACCGTCTGTCCGAAGGAGGGAAAGAAAAATATGCGCATAATCCTGACAAACGCCCTTGCCGACGGAAAACGCCTCCTCCGCCGTTGTTTTCACACCTGTTTCTCCCCGCTGATAGACCATAGCATTATAAACCGCCTCGCAGAGCTGTTCCGCTCTAAGACGGACATCAGCAGCTGCGGGACGGTTTTCCTCGTAAAATGCAAGCAGCTTCTCTCCCGCCGCAGTCAGCTCGGTATATGCACGGTAAAAGGGCTGTGCGATACCGGGAGCTTCGCAGGAATTTTCTATACTTGCTTCACCGCTGACCTTGAACAAAAAACCGCTGTGCTCCTCATTCATTCTGCCGCAGATAAGCGTGTTGCCGAAGCTGTCCCGACTGCGCCAAACCTTCCCCGAATGGGGGAGAATAACGCATTTGGGTTCTGCGATAGTCTGCCGCCCGTCGGAAACGGGAATACAGCGGAGTGTGAAGCAATGCTCGGACATTCCGCATGAAAAATCTAAGTTTGTCTGAAATTCAAACTGTAACCGTTTCAAGGATATTCACCTCAATGAGATTTTCGATATTGTCAATGATCTGTGCTTTGAACTGTCCCAAGCAGCTGTGCTCCTGCAATGCCGACCGGAGCGCAGCCAAAGTATCATTGTTTACGATAGGCATATCGGAATACCTTGAAACGTGCTTCACAAGATTTTCAAGCTGAACGGAAAATTCCTCCTCGGGATAACCAAGACGAATGTACATATCCGCCCGCTCCACCGCTTTTCCCAGATGGATAATGCGGAGAGCATCGCCGTCAGTCATATTGCTGTCGATACTGCCCCAGAATGCGTAAATAGCGTCCCTGACAGGCAGCATATCGAAGCGGATCTTATCCGTTCCCTCGCATGCCTTGAACCTGTCCATAGCCATCTGCAAATAGGACAGGGACGGCGTTTTTATGGTTTCTCTGAGGACTATGCCGTTGCCCAAAGCCCTGTCAAGATTTGAGATTATGGAGTTAGGGTCGGACAGATCGAAAACATATTTCTTGAAAAACACGTCCGCACTTCCGTAAATATCGGGGACATTTATATCTGCAAGATACTTTTCGTAAGCCTCGTCGCCGCCCTCGATAAATCTGTCGGCATATTTAAAAAAGCTGTTTAAGGTCGTAAAAACTCTCTCAACATATCTTCCCAGCCAGAAAAGATTGTTGATATTTATTCCGGTAATAGCACCCATGTGTCCTTAAAGCCTCCTCCCTGAGATGAGTTGACAACAAACGAATCCGCAATTCTCGAAAAACGTGTCAACCCGCTTGGCCATACTCTTGTCTTTTCGCCGCTGAGGACGAACGCACGCAGATCCGCCTTTCGCATAACGCTTTGTCCGTTTTCCATTACCTCCAGGTCGATAAAATCTATGACCTCCTGTGCGATAAAGCGGCGGGACTGCTCGGTAATAAGCGTCCTCCAGTCGGACAGCTGCTCCTTGGTCATATCCCGTCCGAACACAACTCCGTAGCCGCCCGCCTCGGAAACGTCCTTGATAACAAGCTTTTCCAGATTGTCCAGAACGTACTTCCTGTCCTCCTCGTAGAAGGGCAGATAGGTGGGAGCGTTTTTCAGTATTGGCTCCTCGTCCAGATAATACTTTATCATCTTCGGCACGAAATAGTAGATGCCCTTATCGTCCGCAACGCCGTTTCCGGGAGCGTTCAGAATAGCAACATTTCCCGCACGGTAAGCGTCCATAATGTGTGGAACGCCGATAAGCGACTCGGGCAGGAAGGTCAGGGGGTCAAGATATTCGTCGGAAATTCGGCGGTAAACTGCGCCTACCTTAGTCTTTCCGCCCAGATAATCCTTCATATACAGAATATTGTCCTCAACGAAAAGGTCGGTGTTCTGCACCAGCACAGCACCCGTTTTTTCCGCCAGATAGCTGTGCTCAAAGTACGCAGCATTGTATCTGCCTGGGGTGAGGATAACGTTTATTCCGCCGCAGTTCACATTGTCCATAGTGCTGCGGAGAAGTGACGCATAGTTTCTGTTATCGGCAATTTTTCCGCTTTCAAACACCGACGGACTTGTCATTCTGCAAAGCTCCCTTGCAATAAGCGGATAGCTCGCCCCCGACGGTATACGCAGATTATCCTCAAGGATATACCACTCCCCGTCCTTCGCCTGAACAAGGTCGATACCCGAAATATGGCTGTATATCCCCTTTGGCGGCATTACACCCGCACAGGGCGCAAGATAGCCCTTTGAGATGTATACAAAATCCTCGGGAATGATACCGTCCTTGATAATTTTCCCCTCTGAATATATGTCCGCAAGGAACATATTAAGGGCGTCCACCCTCTGAACAAGCCCCTTTTCCATATCCGCAAAATCCTCTGCGGTTATCACTCTCGGAATAGCATCAAAGGGGAAAAGCTGCTCCTTAAAGCTCCCGTTTTTGTAAATACCGAATTTTACTCCATATCTTGCAAGCAATTCATTTATAGCTCTTGCATCTGCAACAGGTGTGTTCATATAATTCATCTCTTTTCACAAATAAACAAAGGCGCTTCGGATATTTCACCGAAACGCCCTTGTTTCTATTAATATGATACCACTAAAAGCCGCCGATGTCAAGCGCGAAAATGACGGAATTTGCAATAATAATTGCATTTATATGGTTGATTACCGCCAAAATATAATTTTTTTCTCTTAATTTTGCATAATTTGTTTACACGAATTGCAATGCAGTCATATTACATAGTCATATTCATTACTGTCGCCCATAAGGTCCGCAACGGTAATGCTGTCAAAGTAATCGTTGGTCAGCTTATAGAAATCCGACCACATCTTCATGGGTCTGCTTTCCTTGTTACACACGCTGCCGTCATTCAGGCAGGACACGGGAATGAGGTCGCCCTCCGCCACCCGAAGTATCTCGCCGACCTTGTATTTTTCGGGCAGACGGTTCAGCCGATAGCCGCCGTTCTTCCCGTGAACGCCGTAAACGAGGTTGCTTTTTGACAGCAGCGGAAGTATCTGCTCCAGATATTTCGGAGAGATCTCCTGACGCTTTGCAATATCCCGTATGGGGACACATCTGCCGTCGTTATGCTCCGCAAGATCTATCATCACCTGCAAAGCGTATCTTCCTCTTGTTGTTACCAGCATTCCTTTCACCTCGGTCAAATCACGACTTAACAATTACCTTCCTGTACTCGTCAAAGCGAACCCATTTCGCAAAGAATCCGCTCTGCTCCTTTTCGTCCGTTTCGGAATATTCCTTTAAGAACCTGCTTATCTCCTCATCTGAGGAAGCCTTTACACCAAATCCTCTGCCGTTTACGACGGGAACTCCGCCGTAGCTGTAATCGGCTGTGGGAATTATCTCGGTTATCTTCTTATCACGCACCTTAACGGAAACGCCGTCACGCAGCACGATTATATCAAAGCTGTCGGGATAATGATAGCTTTCGCCCTCCGTGGGAATTTCGTCCCCAACGGTGTAGGTCGCCTTGACGGGCTGATATTTCAGCACGTTCAGACTGCTCGTGTCATAATAGAATTCCTCGAAAATATCCCCTCTTGCAGACAGCTCGCCATTCTTAAAGGACGCCTTTTCGGACGCTGTGTTCCCTCTCTCGCTCAGCTCCAGAACAACTCCGCAAGCCGAAGTCATATTGGTCACACGGTCAATAAGGATAAGCTCGCCCAGCGTCTTGTGAGCGGTGAATTTATCCGCAGCAATAGCCTCGGTCAGCAGAATATCACAGACAGCAATACCGTTTTTGGACAGCTTTTCCGCCTTGATATGCTCCCCCGTGTTCACGTCAACGGCATAGTCGATGCCCGCCAGAATTGCGGGAATAGTCTTTGTTCCAAGCTTTACAAGATAGTCCTTGCCCACGGAAAGCTCCTCGTCGTCCATCCAAAGGAGTGAAACCTTCAGCCGCTTGAAAATACCGATGTCCGTGCCCTTAATAAGCACGCAGCCCCTTGAAACGTCAACCTCCTTGTCAAGGGAGATAGTAACGGGCTGACCTGCATATGCAGTCTGAACGTCCTTGTCGGTCATCAGGACAGACTTTACAGCCGCCTTTTCTCCGCTGGGAAGAGCGGTTATCTCGTCCCCGACGCTTATGCTGCCCGCCTCGATCTGTCCCTGAAATCCTCTGAATGTGCGGTCGGGACGGCAGACCCTCTGAACGGGCATATAAAATCCCTGCTCATTATTTTCCGCCGAAATGTCCACATTCTCCAGATATTCCAGAAGTGCGGGACCGTCATACCACTTAATGTTGTCCGACTTCTTGGTAACATTGTCGCCCTCGGTGGCGGACAGGGGAATTATCTGCACATTTTCAAGGGAAAGCTCATTTACCAGCTCGGAAATTTGCTTTTCTATCTCCTTGAAACGGTTCTCGTCATAGCCGATAAGATCCATCTTGTTTACGGCAAATACGAAATATTTTATACCCATCAGGCTGCAAATTCTTGCATGACGCCTTGTCTGAACAAGAACGCCCTGAGAAGCGTCCACCAGAATAACGGCAAGATCCGCAAAGGACGCACCTACCGCCATGTTACGGGTGTATTCCTCATGACCGGGAGTGTCCGCAACGATAAAGCTGCGGTGGTCGGTGGTGAAATATCTGTATGCAACATCAATGGTAATGCCCTGCTCACGTTCAGCCATCAGACCGTCCAGCAGCAGAGAATAATCGATCTTTCCGCTGCGGCTGCCCACCTTGCTGTCCAGCTCCAGAGCCTTTTCCTGATCGGCGTAAAGCAGCTTGGAATCGTACAGAATATGCCCGATAAGGGTGGATTTTCCGTCGTCAACGCTGCCGCAGGTTATAAATTTAAGAAGTCCCTTCATTAGAAATAGCCCTCCCTCTTGCGGCGTTCCATGCTGCCCGCCGCCTCGTTGTCGATAACTCTCGAGGTTCTCTCGGAGGACACCGAGCTGAGTGTTTCTTCAATAATTTCATCAAGAGTATGTGCCGTGGATTCGATGCCGCCCGTCAGCGGATAGCAGCCAAGTGTACGGAAACGAACCGACTTCATCTGCGGTACCTCGCCCTCTCTCAGGGGGAAACGGTCATCATCTACCATTATCAGATTTCCGTCACGCTCCACCACAGGACGCTCCGCCGCAAAATAAAGCGGCACAATGTCGATATTTTCCCGCTTTATGTACTGCCAGATGTCCTTCTCCGTCCAGTTGGAAATGGGGAAAACACGGATACTTTCGCCCTTGTTTATCTTAGTGTTGTACAGCTTCCACATTTCGGGACGCTGATTTTTCGGATCCCAGGCATGAGCCGCATTTCTGAATGAGAAAATTCTCTCCTTCGCACGGGACTTCTCCTCGTCACGCCGTCCGCCGCCGAATGCAGCGGTAAAGCCGTACTTGTTAAGAGCCTGCTTCAAAGCCTGAGTTTTCATAATGTCGGTGTAGGCAGCGCCGTGGTAAAAGGGATTTATCCCCTGCTTTACGCCGTTCTCGTTGATATATTCAAGCATTTCAATGCCAAGCTTTTTAGCCGTCCTGTCACGAAACTCTATCATTTCCTTGAATTTCCATGTAGTATTCACATGGAGAAACGGAAAAGGCGGCTTTTCGGGATAAAATGCCTTCATAGCCAGATGGAGCATTACCGAGCTGTCCTTTCCGATGGAATAGAGCATTACAGGCTTTTCGCACTCCGCCGCAACCTCTCTGATTATGTAAATAGCTTCCGCTTCAAGCTCGTCAAGATGTGAAAATTCGCTCACGTTGGTTCCCCCTTAGTATTTATTGGATTCTTTCGGGTCTATTTTTATTTCGGAAACAGTTCCGTCGGGACTGTCGATTATCCAGCAAAGCAAACCGTCCTTTTTCTCGGTATGCACCATACTTCCCAGACCGCCCATATCCGCTCCCAGATAAAGCCTGACAGCGTGAACGGGACATTCCTTGACGCAGGAGGTACAGCCCCAGCAGTCCTTCGGATATTTTATGTATGCCTTTTTGTCCTCACCAAGCTTGATAAGCGTCCCGGGGCAAACGTCGTGGCATCTGCCGCAGCCTACGCATTTATCCCTGTCAATTGCAATGCTCATAGACCTTCTGCCCCTCCTCCGTCAGCTCTCTGAGAATTATTTTTATTTCGCCGTTTTCCATTACGGAATTGACGTATTTTCTGAAATTCCCGTTATCCTTTTCGGGATAGTCGAGATTTTCCGCAAAGCTGTGCCAGCGTGTTTCCTTTCTTGCCCTCAGATGGGCAATTACGCTCCTGCATACCGTCAGACGCTCCAGCAGCTCGTAAATGTACATAAGCTCTTGGAAATCGCCCGCACGCAGTCCGCAGGCAAGCTTTTCTATCTGCCGAATTTTCATATCGGCAATATCAAGCTGCTTTTCATTGAAGCGATAGTTTGTCTTTATGCCGCCCGCATAGGAGTCCATAGCCGTCTGCATAGCCTCCTCAAGCTGTTCGGCGGTAAACTGTGCTTTGTCGCCGTTCATAAAGCGTTCTATCTCGGAAATATGAGCATTTACCTCATTTTCCTCAATGCCCGCAGCCTTATTTTCTTTGATAAATTTTACAGCGGATAATGCCGCAATTTCTCCCTCGGCAAGTGCGCCAGTCACATATTTCTGGGGACAGCCGCCTGCCACATCTCCCGCCGCAAACAGACCGTTAATGGTAGTCGCACGGTTTGTGTCGACCCAGTAGCCGCTGGCGGTGTGACCGCCCACAATATACGGCTCCGTGCCCTCTATCTCCACATTCTGCTCGGAGATCTTCTTTCCGCTTTCTATCCACTTTATGGTCTGAGATGGTGCCATATTCAGGTAAGCCTTAATGAGCGACTCCTCCGTTTCGGGGGAAATTCCCTCGGTTCTCAGATAGCAGGGACCTCGCCCCTCAAGGTTTTCGGAAACTGTTCCGTAAACTCTTTCGGAGGTGGTAAGACCGTACTTCGTTTCGTAGACCTCACCCAGAGAGTTTATCTGCTTTGCCCCCGCGCCCTGAGCAAGAGTGCCCGTGGGAGCAATAGTGTCCTTGCAGCGAAGGGCGATGAACCGCATTTCAAAGGTGGTCATCTCCGCCCCGTGGCGAATTCCCATTGCATATCCCGCACCCGTGTTAAAGGGCGGATACCACATTTTATGGCGGGAAAATCCGGGGTTGTTAGGCTTGTAAAGTCCCGCCGCACCGCCTGTTGCAATAATGACCGCATCTGCCTCAATAACGTAGAATGTGTCATTCTCAATGCCAATTCCGAACGCACCGTTTATTCTGTTGTCCGAAACGGAATAGTCAATAATATTAACTCTGTTGAAAATTGTAACATTCGGCAGCTTTTGAACCGCAGAAGCCAGCAGCGGCTTGATATTTTCGCCGTTTATCTTAATGTTGCGGTTTCCTCTTGCCACATATTTCCCGTTTTCGTCCTTTAGGATAACAAGCCCCAGCTGTTCCAGACGCTCCGTTACCTTGTTAAGGCGTTCGGACATAGTGTAAAGCAGGTCGTCACGGACAATGCCGTCAGCGTCCTTTTTGGCGTAATCCACATAATCCTGCGGCGTTCTGCCCTCGGTTATGTAGGCATTGAGCGCATTAACGCCCGCCGCCAGACAGCCGCTTCTTTTGATATGCGCCTTTTCGCAGATGAGTATCTTAACATCGGAATTTTCCGATGCGGTCAGTGCCGCATAGCAGCCCGCCGTACCTCCGCCGATAATAAGCAGCTCCGTTTTTATTCTTTCAACCTTCACGGGCAAAAACCTCCGTATTATTCTGTGATAACAAGCCCCTCATTTTCGGCAGTGTCCCCGTTTATCTTAAATGAGTTAAGCACGGGCTTTTCCCTGTCCATAAGGGACAAAATAAGGTAACTCGCCTTGCTGTCATACGCCAGACGCTTGTCCTCCTCCGACGGACGGGACGGCGACTCGGGGTGCGAATGCCAGTTCCCCAAAGGCGTCAGACCGTTTGCCCGCATATCCTTTACCGCCGCCAGCTGTTCCTTTGGGTCAAGAGAAAAATGCTCGTTAGAGTGGTCAATATTTGTCAGGATATAGACCTTTTTTATCTCCTTGCCGTCCTCTGTAATATCCCCCGCAATAAGCCCGCATGCCTCCTCGGGGAGAACGCTTTCGGCGTGTTTCAGTATCTTCTCAAAATCCGATTTTTTAAGAGTAATCATAAAAATCATTCCTCATTAGTGAGATGAACTCCGTCACACTCATGCTGTTCATAGTCAATAAGCTCGGTAATGGTGGGGTGCTCGCCGCATACTGCACACTTGGACGTGTCCGACGGCAGCTTTACCTTGCGGAATTCCATCGTCAGCGCATCATATGTCAGCAGATAACCCGTCAGCAGCTCGCCCTGACCGATAATGTACTTGACCGTTTCCATAGCCTGCAAGCTGCCGATAACGCCGCCCATGGCACCAATAACGCCCGCCTGCTTACAGGTGGGAACAGCGTCCTTCGGGGGAGGATTCTTGAATACACAGCGATAGCAGGGACCCTGTCCGGGAACATAGGTCATAAGCTGACCCTTGAAGCGGATAATTCCCGCATGAGAAAAGGGCTTCTTCGCCATAACGCAGGCATCGTTTATCAGGAACTTTGCGGGGAAATTGTCCGTGCCGTCAATGATAAAATCGTAGTCCGCAATAAGCTCGTTAATGTTCTCGCTTGTAACGAAGGTGCGGTAGGTTTTCACCGTAACATCGGGGTTGATAGCCTCCATAGTTTCCTTTGCCGAATGAACCTTTGCCTTGCCGATGTCCGCAGTGGAATGGATTATCTGACGCTGGAGATTGGAAAGATCGACCTCGTCCGCATCAGCAATACCGATAGTTCCCACGCCCGCAGCCGCCAGATACATAGCCGCAGGAGCACCCAGACCGCCCGCACCGATTATCAGCACCTTGGCGTTCAGAAGCTTCTTCTGACCCTTTGCGCCTACCTCCTTCAGAATGATGTGGCGGGAATAGCGTTCAAGCTGTTCGTTTGTAAATGCCATTACTGTCCGCCCCCCATGAAATACAGAAATTCAACGCTGTCGCCGTCCTTGATAACGGTTGTGTCAAATGAACCGCTCTCGATAAATTCATCGTTAATGGTAACGGTAACATACTGGGGAGTTTCCACGTTTTCAATCTCAATAAGCTTTGCAACGGTCAGACCGTCCTCAAATTCCTTTTTAGTACCTGCAACTGTGATCAACATAGTTATTTGCTCCTTATCAATATTTTTCTATTTCGGAAATAATATCCGACTTTTTCACCGTGCCGTTCAGACGGGAAAGCTCCTCGCCGTTTCTGAAAAATACCACCGTCGGCACCGACTGAACCTCGTATTTTTCCGCAAGCTCGGCGTCAAAATTGATGTTTATCTTAACGAATTTCGCCTTGTCGCCGAACTGCTCCTCGATCTCCGCAATTACGGGAGATAGCCGCTTACAGGGCACGCAGCTGTCGGAGTAAAAGTCTGCCAGAACGATACCGTCGGCGTTCAGTACCTCTGCTTCAAAATTATCCGCACTTACTCTTGCAGCCATTTAGTCGCCCACCTTTTTAACAATAAGTGTGTATGTTCCGTCCTCGTTGTCAATGAGCTTTAAAATCTGATGACCCTCTTCCTTAATGCTTCTCGGAACGTTCTGAACGGGTTCGCCGTCATTCATTCTGACAGCAAGTATCTGTCCGTCGTCCAGCTCTTCAAGAGCCACCTTTGCTTTTACGAATGTTGTCGGGCAGACAACATCGGTAATGTCAACCTTGTCATCTATGTTAAAATCAGCCATTGTAAACCTCCAGAATTTTCTCATTGAATTTTTCCCGACCCACACGGTCAAGAGTGAACTTGAAGCGCTCGCCGGGATTTGCATTTTCGGCAAAGAACTCGATAGCCGCATCGCAGATCTTCATGAGCTTTTCCTTGTCCTCGATAAAGGGGATTATGGCTTCACCCTTGCTTATGCTGTTTCCGAACAGACCGCCGAAGGAAACAATGTAGCCGTGAACCGTGTCCCAGGCGTCCGTGGGACAGGCTTTCACGCAACGTCCGCAGAAGTTGCACTTTTCCTCGTCAACGGAGATAACGCCGTCCTTTATGGAAATAGCCTTTGATCTGCAAGCCTTTTCGCAAACGCCGCAATTTATGCAGTCGCTTTCACGCCACTTTACCTTTATGCCGCCCTTGATACCAAGGTCGTTTTCCTCGGCTTTAAGGCAGTTATTCTGACAGCCTGTAATGCCGAATTTGAATTTGTGGGGCAGCTCCCTTGCAAAATATCTCTCGTCCAGCTCCTTTGCCAGAGCGAATGTGTCAATACAGCCGGAAGGACAGATCGCTTCTCCCTGACAGGCTGTGACCGTTCTTACTCTCGGTCCGCAAACGCCCGGTTCAACGCCGCCCTCTGCAAGTGCCGCCTTAACAGCGTCAATGTCGTCCAGCTTGATGAAGGGTATCTCCACACTCTGACGTGAGGTGAGATGAACGTGACCGTCGCCGAATTTTTCAGCCACCTCCGCAATTTTCGCCAGCTGTACCGCACTGAGATTTCCGCCTACCACACGAAGCCTTAGCGAAAAGTTATTTTTCTGCTTCTGCCTCATAAAACCGCCCTTTTTAAGGGTTCCGTAATCTACTGCCATTGTCGCCGTCCTCCTATATTTTTTCGATCGCCTGTCTGAAATCCTCTATAAGATCGTCAATATCCTCAATGCCGATGCTTATTCTGATAAGGTCGTCATAAACGCCCGCACTCTGCTTTTGTTTTTCGCTGCTGTGAGTGTAAATAGTGCTTGCGGCGTGAATTACCAGCGTCCGAACATCTCCGATATTTGTAGCTATACAGGCATATTTAAGATTGTTTATCAGCTTGAATGCCTTTTCCTTGCTGCCCGCTCTGAGGGTGAGTATCGCACCGCCCCGTCCGCCGAACTGCTTTTTTGCAAGCTCGTAATAAGGGCTGTCTGCAAGTGCGGGATAATTGACCTGCATATCGGGGACGGTTTTCAGAAACTCCGCAAGACCAAGCGCATTATCACAAAGCCGTTCCATTCTCAGTCCCAGCGTTTCCAGACCTACGGAATTAAGGAACGCATTCATAGGTGCCAAACAGCAGCCCACGTTTCTCCAGATACCGTTTCTCAGCTTTGCAAGGTAGGCAAGCTTGCCATATTTTTCGTATTCCGCAAGCCCGGGATAACGGGAAATATCCCACTTGAAATTGCCGCTGTCAACGATAATACCGCTTATGGCATTTCCCCCGCCGTTTATGTATTTCGACGAGGAATGAACCACAATGTCCGCCCCGTAGTCGAAGGGATTTATCAGATAGGGGGTAGCCGTAGTGCTGTCGATAATTAGCGGAACGCCGCGGCTGTGTGCCGCTTCCGAAACCGCCTTCAGATCCACCACGTCCAGCTTTGGATTGCCGATAAGCTCCGTGAAAACCGCCTTTGTCTTATCCGTGACAAGCTGCAAAACGCTTTCTGCGGTTATCTCCTCGGCAAATTTCGTTGTTATCCCGAAGGCTTCAAGGTCGGTGAACAGATCTATCGTTCCCCCGAAAAGCCCCGAACCTGCGATTATTTCGTCCCCCGCCTGCAAAATGTTCAGCAGGGACATTGTGACTGCCGCCATTCCCGATGAACAGGCAACCGCCCCGATACCCTTTTCAAGAGCGGCAATTCTCCGTTCAAAGGAGTCCACCGTAGGATTGCTTATGCGGGTGTAGGCGTAACCGGGAGCCTTGTTGTTGAATACCGCTTCAAGCCTTTCTGCGGAGGGCTGTGCAAATGCGCTTGACGGACATATGGAGGTAAGCGTTGCGCCCGTTGACTTTTCTCCGCTAAAGCTTTGATGAAGCAGTGCTGTGTTAAAATTCATAATATCACCCGAATTCTATTAGATAAATACAGATTCTTCCTTTAATGCTTCATTTTCAAGGAGATATGCCTTATCTCCCGCCGTGACAAACATTCGGTAAACGAAAACATCGACCCTTTCGCCCTTTGCTATCTGCGGCTCGTCAAAGCCCCGTCTTGCGGTAATAAGAACATCATTCACACGAACTGCCAGCTCAATGCTTGAACCTCTGAATGAAATACGCTCAACAACACCCTCGGAGGAGGAGCTGCGGTATCTCTGAACCTCGTTCTTCTTGTATATCTTCACAAATTCGGGACGGACAATAGCCTTTTCCGCACCCTCCACATCGGCAAAGGTGTGGAAGCTTTTGTATTCCCCGAAAACAGACGGCTGACCGAAAAACGACGCCGTGAACGATGTCTGCGGCTTGCTGTACACCTCGGCGGGAGTTCCCGTCTGCTCAATGCGTCCCTTGTTTGTGATGATTATCTCGTCCGCAACCTCAATTGCTTCGTCCTGGTCGTGGGTAACGAAAATGCTTGTGACACCAAGCTTTGATATCATATCCTTTAGCCAGCTGCGAAGCTCCTGACGAACCTTTGCGTCAATGGCGGCAAACGGTTCGTCCAGCAAAAGCAGCTGCGGATTGGGAGCCAACGCCCTTGCAAACGCCACTCTCTGCCGCTGTCCGCCCGAAAGCTGACTGGGAAATCTCTTCTCCAGCCCCTCCAGACCAATAAGCTTTACCATCTCATTGACACGTTCGTCAATGAACGCCTTCTCCTTTTTCTGTACCTTTAGCCCGAAGGCAATGTTATCATAAACGGTCATATAGCGAAAAAGAGCGTAATTCTGAAAAACAAAGCCTATCCCTCTCTGTGCGGCGGGCAGGTCGTTTACCACCTTGCCGTCAATGATTATCTCGCCGCTGTCGGGAGTTTCAAGCCCCGCTATCATTCGGAGGATAGTTGTTTTTCCGCTTCCGCTGGGGCCTAAAAGTCCGATAAGCTTGCCCTTTTCAATACCGAAGCTTACATTGTCCGAAGCCTTGAAGCTGCCGAAGCTTTTGTTTATATTTTTCAGTTCAACGTACATCTTCCGACTCTCTCTTTCCTATGTACTCGATAACGCTTCTTGCAATAAGGATAACTACCGCCATTACCACAAGTATTGACGAAACCGCAAATGCGGGAACGTATCTGAATTCATTAAACAGTATCTCAACATGCAGCGGCAAGGTGTTTGTCTTTCCTCTCAAATGACCCGACAGAACGGAAACCGCTCCGAATTCGCCCATAGCCCTGGCCGCACAAAGCACGACGCCATATAAAAATGCCCATTTGATATGTGGGAATGTTATCTTCGTGAAAATGGTGAAGCCCTTTGCGCCCATAAGCGCAGCCGCTTCCTCCTCGTCTGTTCCCTGTGCTTCAAGGACGGGTATCAGCTCTCTTGAAATAAATGGGAAGGTGACAAATACCGTAGCAAGAATTATTCCGGGAACGGCAAATACTATCTTTATATCGTACCTCTCCAGCAGCGGATAAATGGGGCTTTGCCGTCCGAAGGTGAGAACAAATATCAGACCCGCAATTATTGGCGATACCGTAACGGGCAGGTCAATAAGGGTACTTAACAGCTTCTTTCCTCTGAAATGGAACTTTGTAATGACCCATGCCGCAAACAGTCCGAAAACCGTGTTAATGAGAACCGCAACGACTGTCGCTTCAACAGTCAGCAGAGCCGCCTTAACGGTGTATTTGTCCGAAACCGCTTCTGCATATACCGAAAAGCCCTGCTTGAACGCTTCTGTTATTACCGTTATCAAAGGCAGCAGGAGCATAAGGACAACAAACAGAACGCTTATGCCAATAAGCAGCCCTTTCACAAGCTTTGATTCCTTATGCACCCGAACCGCCCCCTTTAAGTATCTTTGAATTTCTTATCTGAATGAGATTTACAAGGAACAGTATCAGGAAGGACGCCGCCAGCATTACCAGAGCAATTGCCGATGCGCTTGCATAGTCATATTCCTGCAGCTCCGACATAATTATCAGCGGAGTTATCTCCGTTTCAAAGGGCTGATTTCCCGCAATGAAAACCACACTGCCGTATTCGCCCAGGCATCTTCCGAACGCCAGACCGAAGCCCGTAAACACCGCAGGCATTATCTCGGGGAATATTACCTTCCAAAATGTCCTGCGTCTGCTTGCGCCCAGAACAGCCGCCGCCTCCTCGTAGGACGGATCAAGCTTTTCCAGAACGGGCTGCACCGCCCTCACCACAAAGGGTATTCCGATGAAAACCATTGCCACCGTTATGCCTATCCTTGTGTATGCGATCTTCACGCCGAATTTCGCAAAAAATCCGCCGATAAGTCCCGTGTCCGCCGTCAGGGAGGTAAGGGAAATACCCGCAACGGCGGTGGGGAGTGCGAAGGGCAGCTCGATCATTCCGTCAAGCAGCCGCTTCAAGGGGAAATCGTACCTGACAAGCACCCAGGCGAGAATTACTCCCATTACCGCATTTATCAGCGAGGCAATAAGTGCCGTGATAAAGCTTACCTCGAAGCTTGCCAGCACACGCTTCCTCGTTATTGTTTCGATCACATCTCCGAAGCTCATATTCGCCGCAAATATTGCCAGCGACGCCAGCGGGATAATTACTACAACGCTGAGCAGCGTCAGGGTAACGCCCATTGACAGCCCGAAGCCGGGAATAACTCTCCTGTTTGCTTTTTTCATCATACATCATTCCGCTTTTTCATAGATTTCATCAAATACGCCGCCGTCGGCAAAATGGGTTTTCTGAGCAGCGTCCCAGCCGCCGAAATCGGAGATATTTACAAGGTTGATGTTAAGGTCAAAGGTGTCCGCATATTCCTTTAAAATAGCTTCATTAGACGGTCTGTAATAGTTATCTCCCGCAATTTTCTGCGCTTCGTCGGAATAGAGATAGCTAAGATATTCGGTCGCCGCATCTCTTGTTCCCCTGCTGTCAACTACCTTGTCAACGATAGCAACGGAGGGCTGAGCGAGAATGCTGACGCTCGGTGTGATTATCTCATATCCGTCGGGATAGTCCTTGATGGAAAGATACGCTTCATTCTCCCACGCCAGCAGCACATCGCCCTGACCGTTTTCAACGAATGTGGTGGTCGCACCTCTTGCGCCCGAGTCAAGCACCAGAACATTTTGATAAAGCTTCTTGATAAAATCCTTTACCTGAGCTTCATCACCGCCGTAAAGCTTGTCGGCATATGCCCAGGCTGCCAGATAATTCCAGCGTGCGCCGCCCGAGGTCTTGGGGTTCGGGGTGATAACGCCTATGCCGTCCTTAACCAGATCGTCCCAGTCGTGAATGTCCTTGGGATTGCCCTTGCGAACAAGGAAAACGATGGTGGAGGTGTAGGGTGAACTGTCATTGGGAAACTCGCTTACCCAGCCGTCCTCAATAAGTCCCGCATCACGGACAGCGTTCACGTCATATTCCAGAGCCAGCGTTACAACGTCCGCTTCAAGACCGTTTGCAACCTCAAGAGCCTGCTTGCCTGAGCCGCCGTGGGACTGAGTTATCTCAACGTCCTGACCTGTTTTCTCTTTCCAGTGCTCGGCAAATATCTTGTTGTAGGCTTCATAAAGCTCTCTTGTGGGGTCGTAGGAAACGTTTGTCAGGGAAATGCTGTCCGACTTGGCTTCTGCGGAATTCTGCGAGCAGCCCGCAAGCCCCGTAATTCCCACTGTAACGGCAGCTGCTGCGATAAACGACTTGTATATATATTCCTTGATATTCTTTTTCATATTAATAACCTCTTTCAAAATAATATTGTTTGTGTTTTGTCCGAAAAAGGTTATTAACATCGCCCGAAACGGAAGTTGGCTCTCACCAGCTTCACAAAATAATCCTTCACTTTGTTCCATCTCCATTACCTACTAAATAGATTGGTATTAGTATAGCATTAATTTCCTACTATATCAATAGGTTTAATAAGATTTCGTGATATTGGTTGTTTTTAGTCGGATTTCGTGGAAATAATATGGCAAACTATACAAATGTGAAGATTGAAGAGCGAAAAGCGAAATTTTTAAGGAAATACAAATTAATACTAATCTTTCATCAATATATAGACAAACGACCAAAATAATCTATATCA
>CAMCRP010000024.1 GCA_945877315.1 uncultured Ruminococcus sp.
AAACCGTGGAGGCGCTTGAAGTCTGCCCACTCGACAGAATCCTCATCGAGACGGACAGCCCCTATTTAAGCCCCGTTCCCATGCGCGGGAAACGAAACGACTCACGAAATCTCCGCTTTATCGCCGCAAAGCTTGCCGAGGTGAAGGGTGTTACCGTCTGCGACGACTACGGACATCACCCCGCAGAGCTGACAGTTACCCTGAATGCTGCCATGGAAATGGGATTTAAGCGGGTTTGGGCAGTGTTCCAGCCGTTTACGTTTTCCAGGACGGCAATGCTGCTTGACGATTTTGCAAAGGCTCTTTCCATTGCCGACAGGGTAGTGCTTACTTCAATTATGGGTTCGAGAGAGAAAAATACCTATAATATTTACACAAAGGACTTAGCCGCAAAGATCGACGGTGCTGTTTGGTTCGAGGAAGAGGAGCATGATGCAAATATGAAGCTTGTTGCTGAATATCTTGCAAAAAATGTTTCCGAGGGCGACCTTGTACTGACTATGGGCTGCGGCGACTGCTGCAAGGCTGCGAATATGCTGATAGATATGTTGAGAAAATAAACGAAAAATCATAATACGAAGGGAAGGATACTATGAAGGACAAGGTAAAGGAAGTTTACGAATACATCAGGGACAGCTCCCGTGACGGAATACCGCCGTCTATACGTGAGATATGCCGTGATCTGGGCATTCGCTCAACGTCTACGGCGCACAGATACATCAATCAGCTGGTTGAGGAGGGTCTGCTGGAAAAGTCCAGCGGAAGGAACCGCTCCGTCAAGCTTACGGGAATGGGTGCGGTGCATGTTCCGCTGATGGGCACTATTACGGCGGGGGAGCCTATTACCGCTATTGAGGACATTACCGATTATATCGCTTTTCAGCCCGATAAAAACTATTCGGGACAGCTTTTTGCGCTGAACGTCAGGGGCGACAGTATGATTAATGCGGGAATTCTCAGCGGTGACATTGTTGTTATTGAGCAGACCTCCTATGTTGACAACGGAACTATTGCCGCTTGTCTGGTGGACGGCGAGGGTGCGACTATCAAGACCTTCTACAAGGAGGACGGACATTACCGTTTGCAGCCCGAAAATGATTTTATGGACCCGATAATTGTGGATAACTGCGAAATTCTGGGCAAGGTAATTGCCGTTATCAGATATATGGAGTGAGAAAATGAAGCTTATTGTGAACGCCGACAAAAACTGGGCTATCGGCAAGGGCGGCGACCTGATATTCCCTATTCCCGAGGATATGAAGTTTTTTCGGGAAACCACAAAGGGGAAGACGGTCATTATGGGCAGGAAAACTCTGGAATCGTTCCCCAACGGTCAGCCGCTGAAAAACCGCAGGAATATTGTGCTTTCACGAAAGGGCGGGGAGTTCCCCGAGGGGGTCATTTCCGTGCGTTCGGTTGAGGAGCTGGAGGACGCTGTTTCGGACATTCCCGAGGAGGAGCTGTTCGTTATCGGCGGGGCGGAGATCTACCGTCTGCTGCTTAACAGGTGTGATGAAGCGCTTATTACAAGGGTGGACGCTGTTTGTCCCGACCCCGACAGCTATATCCCGAATTTCGACGAGCTGCCCGATTGGGTGCTTGCTGAGCAGTCGGAGGAGAAAGAGCATGACGGGGTGGCATTTCGGTTTTGTACATATCGAAGAAAATGATGATTTGCTTGGGAGTTTGAAATGAGATTTTGCGGATTATTCAAGAAGCGGAGAATTGCGCTGCTGACGGTTATAGGTGTGTGTCTGCTTTGCGGGTGCGGTTCCGATAAAGCTGCCGTTGCCGATACGGATATTGCTTCGGCGGCGGTCACAGATATTATCACTATTTCCGAAACGGCGGAGGAAACCGTCCCCGAAAGTTCAGCTGTCACAACTTCCGAAACAACGGAGGAAACCGTCCCTGAAAGTTCAGCTGTCACAACTTTCGAAACGGCGGAGGAAACTATTCCCGAAAGGTCAACTGTCACAACTTCCGAAACAACGGAGCAAACCGTTCCCGAAACAGAGAGTGTTACATCTGCCGAAAAATCCAATGGGATAACTTACGTTCTCAACACCAACACAAAAAGGATACATTACACCGACTGCGCCAGCGTGAAAAAGATCAAGCCGAAAAATTACGACACTACCGATGATTTCGACAAGGCTATCGCTGACGGGTTCAAGCCCTGCGGAAACTGCAAGCCGCACGGATAGAAATATTGATGATGTATAAGGGTGTTCCCGATGTTTGCGGGGACGCCCTTCATTTTTGCATAAAATTTCCCGACGTTTTCACACAGCTTTCAAAAAAGTATGTTATACTACATATAATATAAACATAAAGAAAAGATAAGTTTTTCGGTCAGAGTATTGACTTTATTGGTGGGATATTATAATATTTATGTAAAGAAAATCGAAGGGGGAACAGTCCTTTTCTATGACAAACGCTTACGAACAAACTATGATAAATATCAAGCCCTCCCCGGAGGAAGCCCGCAGTATTCGGAAAAGATACAGCTTTATCGCTCTGATGATGCTGCTTCATATGGCTATTTACAACATTGTCCCAAGAGTCATATTGCTTATTGCCGGTCTTGCAAACGGCGCAGAGGGCGGATATACGGAGATAATGAAGGCGGGCTCACAGTTTGCGGGGGAGCATGATGCGATTTTTACGCCTTTAAGGGTGGCGGTCATACTGCTTTCTGAGATGATACCCGTGCTTATCGGCTGCAAATGTCTGAAAATCGACCTGAAAAGGCTTTTCGGCATTTCGGAATTTTCCGCAAGGGATCTGGGAACATCGGTGGCGTTCGGTCTGGGAACACAGGCTGCGGCGTCTGTCATAACCACGGTCATTGTAATAGCTTATACCATAATTGCGGGCGAACCTATGGAACAGCCGATCTCCACAAGCATGAGCAGCCCCTTCGGAACGGTAATTTACTGGACATACGCCTGCATTTTGGGACCTGTATGCGAAGAAATTTTCATGAGAGGCTTTCTGCTGTCTGCACTGAAAAAGTACGGGGATATGTTTGCGGCGGTGTTCAGCGGAATACTGTTCGGACTGTTCCACGAGAACCTTTATCAGGCGTCCTATGCCATACCTATGGGGATCTTTCTGGCGGTGGTTGCGCTGAAAACCAAGTCTATCGTTCCGACTATTTATATGCACATTGTCTGCAATACCACAAATATGGTCATGGTGCAGTGGATGATGAGCAAGCTCGGCACTAACGATACCTCAAAGATAATGGAGATAGTTATGTCGGGGGACACGGGCTATATGGCTCCTCTTGTGGTAAATCTGCTGTGGAGAGCGTGCTTCATTGCAGTATTTATAGCAATGACTGTGGTAATGTTCGGCAGAGAGGGCAAATGGCGTATCGGAAGAGCAACTCCTGCGGGTAAAGAACGCACATGGAAGCTGATGCTTACGTCCTTTTTCCTGCCTGTGCTGATGTTTCTTGTTGGGATAATCATTTATGACCTGTTTATATGAAATCATGAGGTGATATTATGTTCAAGAAAAATTTAAAGCATATTAAGAATAATCTTTGGCTGTCCTGCGTTCTGGGAATTGTGGCGGGAGCGCTGCTCATATTTTTTGCCGAAAAGTCCATGCTGTTTATCTGTATGACCTTCGGTATCATATGCACGGTTTACGGGCTTGTGCGGCTTATTGCGTGGTTTGCCAAAACTCACAGTTACAGCTCGGGCGACCTGGTGGGCGGAATAATCGGTGTGGCGGCGGGTTCCCTGCTGCTGCTTCACCCGAAGTTCATTATTTCCATTATCCCTCTGATAATCGGAATTGTTATTACCATAGTCGGCATAAACAAGATAAAGGACACTATGGACATCAAAAACAGCGGTTACGCCCACTGGGGGACGCTCATAGTTCCTGCGCTGCTGGTGCTGGGTCTGGGTGTTTTCATTGTGTTCAATCCCTTTGACGCCACTAAGCTGACCGTTCAAATTATCGGCGCAACTCTAGTATTTAACGGCATTTCCGACCTGTGGACCATAAGCAGGGTAAATCACACCATCAAAACGGTTCACAATTATCAGACGGAAATTGAAACTACGGGAGAGGAAAAACTTTGATGAAAATGTGGAGAGTGGAAAGTGGAAAGTGGAGTTTTTTCGCAGGCACTACAATAATTCCACTTTACACTTTCCACATTTCACATTCAGCAACAAACGCCATAGCACTTATGACCTTAAAGTCACGGTGCTATGGCGTTTGTTTTATTTAGTGTGCATTTTATCAAAATCCGAAAGGGGAACGGGCTTGGAATACAAGAATCCCTGTGCAACGTCGCAGCCGCAGCTGTGGAGAAATTCTGCTTGTTCCTTTGTTTCAACGCCCTCCGCAACCAGGTCAAGACCTATGTCCTTGGACATTGAAATGGTGTGGGAGATTATCTTCTTTCCGCGGTCGGACAGCATAAATTCGCTGAAAAAGTCCCTGTCTATTTTGATAACGTCAAAGGGCGTGCTCTTTAGCATATTCAGTGAGGAATAGCCCGAACCGAAATCGTCCATCAGCAGCATATAGCCGTGAGATTTCAGCTTCTTTATCATTTCTTCGGTTCCTGCATTTTCGGTGGTTTCGGTTATTTCGGTTTCTATGTATTTTTTCGGAATGTCATATTTTTCCACCAGACGGTCAAGGGTGCTTATAAATTCCTCGCTTGCCAGGTGGATTCTTGAAATATTTACAGAGATAGGCACAGGGGCGATGCCTCTGTCTATCCAGCCTCGGACAGTCCTGCACGCTTGTTCCCAGATATATTCGTCCAGCTTGATGATAAAGCCGTTCTGCTCGAAAACGGGGATAAATTCCATGGGTGAGATCATACCCTTTTCGGGGTGTATCCATCTAGCAAGGGCTTCTGCGCCGATTATCTCGCCTGTGGAGATGCTGCATTTCGGCTGGAGGAACATAACGAACTCGCCGTTTTCAAGGGCGTAGTGCATTCTGTCCTCGATATATTTGCGGGAGATAAGCTTGTTTTCCTGATTGTCGGAGTAATATCCCACGTTGTTAAGGGCGTTTCCCTTGATGCTCTGCCTTGCTATGGCTGCTCTGTCGCCCATTTTACGAAGGGGAAGTGTTTTATCGGAAACGATATGCACGCCGAACACAAAGCGGTACTCAATGTCCTCGTAATGTCCCAGACGCTCCTCAATAAGCCCGATAAGGCGGTTGATATCCGCAGCGGTGTCAAAGAGAAATGCTATCATAAACACGTCCGCAGACAGCCTGAGATGGACCTGTTCATCTGTGCAGACGGTGTACAGACCGTTGGTGATGAAGTTCAGTATTTCCGTGCCCTTGTCCTCGCCGTATTTTGCGTTTATCAGCTTGAATTTCTCAATGTCGAACTGCATAAATGCAAGCTGTCTGCCGCTTGTATCGTTCAGCAGCTTTTGTACATTGCTTGCGAAAAACGACGGGTGCTTGTCGTTGGTGAAGCTGTCAACTATGGTTTTGGTGAGCAGCTCGGAGGAATTCATCAGGCGGATATGGCAGACGGTGCGGCTAACGTGCCTGCCGTCCTCGGATTTGCCGATAAGGACGGTCATGGTCGCCCAATGCCAGTCGGGTTCACCGTTTTCGGACATATCTATTCTGAAATCTATATTGTAATGCTCGTCAAGACAGGGCTGGTCGCCGCCGCTTAACAGGTCGCCGCAGAATGCGGAAACCAGCGGCAGGTCGGCGGGGTGTATTTTTTTGCTGACGGCAAGCTGAGAAAGCGGGTTTTTGTCCGCAGCTAACAGTTTTTCGGAGAATTTGCAGGGGGTAATATCAAAGCTGCCGTCGGTAAGGTCAACAGCAAAATAGCACATTTCAGTGCTGTTTGACATAAAGCTGTACATAGCCTGAGCCATTGTTATACCCATTTCTGCCGCTCCTTTCAATAGTATCTTCTATAATTATGCACTATTTTCAACACAATGTCAAGAGTAAATTTGTATAAAATATCAGTAAGAAATATGATAACCTAATCAAAAAAATCCTACGAAACCGTTTTAGAAGTAATGTGGAAAGTGGAAAGTGGAAAGTGAAGTTTAATGTAACAATAGGGAGTTTCCCCGCCGAAGGCGGGGAAACTCCCTATTAATTTAGTGTTTTTTAACTAAACGCACAAAATTTCACTTTTCACTTTTCACTTTCCACATTGGCATCAAGGTTAAGGGTTGCAACAGCATTCAGGGACTCGTCTGCTCGTTTGCCGAAAAGATAGTCATAGTAGCCCTGACAGGCTATCATTGCGCCGTTGTCGCCGCAAAGGGAAAGGGGCGGAAGATACAGCCTTGCGCCGATTTTTTTGCAGCCCTCTTCAAGGCGGCTGCGTATCTCGGAGTTTGCCGAAACGCCGCCTGCTGCAGCAATGGTCTTATATCCCAGAGATATTGCGGCTTTTATGGTTTTGTCCGCAAGAATGTCCGCAACGGTTTTCTGGAAGGAGGCTGCCATGTCCGCCTTGTTTATTTCCTCGCCCTTTTGCTCGGCGTTGTGTACGGTATTTATGACCGCCGTTTTCAGTCCCGAAAAGGAAAAATCGAACTCGGAGCCTGCCGCTTTGGGGTGGGGAAGCTTGTAGGCAAGGGGATCGCCCTCTTTGGAAAGCCTGTCTATTTGGACGCCCCCGGGGTAGCTGAGTCCCAGAACCCTTGCGGTCTTGTCGAAGGCTTCACCTGCGGCGTCGTCCCTTGTCCTGCCGATAACGTGGAATTTTGTGTAGCTTTCCACCTCCACAATGTGGGAATGTCCCCCGCTTGCCACAAGGCAGAGATATGGCGGTTCAAGGTCGGGGTGGGCGATATAGTTTGCGGCGATGTGTCCCGCAATATGGTGGACGGGGATCAGCGGCTTGCCCGTACTCATTGCCAGTCCTTTGGCGAAGCTGACGCCTACCAGCAGTGCGCCGATAAGTCCCGGGGCGTAGGTCACGGCAATGGCGTCGATGTCGTTCAGGGTGCAGTTTGCCTCGGACAATGCCCGTTTTACCACGTCCAGAATGTTCTCGCAATGCCTTCTTGAAGCTATTTCGGGGACGACTCCGCCGTACTTTTTATGCTCCTCAATCTGCGTTGATACGATGTTTGAGAGGATCTTTCTTCCGTCCTCCGAGATGGCTGCGGCGGTTTCGTCGCAGGAGCTTTCTATTCCTAAAATTTTCAAGTTAAACGTTCCTTTCGGTTTGGGATAATTAAAAGGATAATTCTGCCGCCCAAGCTTTCGGTGATGGATCTTATGTCGGTTTTTTCGATGAAAACGGTTGATTTTGAGTTGTTGTATCGGTTGAATATCTCGGCTTTGTTCCCCGAAATTCTGATGACCACAAAGTGCATATAAAGCTGCTTTTTGTCCTGATACAAAAGGATTACGGGCTGATCGTCAGACAATGCTTTGTCGGCTTTTTTGACACTTGCGGTAACGGCGCACCCTATCCCCATTATTTTCAGCACCCGTGCGATACCGAAGGCGTGTGCGCCCAGCTTGCCTTTTTTCATAAAGGGGAGGGAGAAAAGTGCGTATTTTTCAGTCAGATACAAAATCCTTGAAAAAGACGGCTTATGTCCCAGCAAGTGCATAAAATTGAAGGCTGCAATGGAGCCGCAGGTGTTGTACCCGCCCGAAAAATCCCCCAGAGTTGTCAGGGAGTAAGGCTCACGTCCCTGACCGTTTATGGGGACGGAAAATGCGGCTTTGCTGCCCGTTTCCACACGCCTGTTGCGGCGGTATTTTTCACTGCTTTTCATAATGCGGCACGGCACGGAGTAATGTCAAAGTATATGTATAGAGCCTTTTCCACAAGCTCCTCCTCAACGCCGAAATGCTCCGCCAGCTGCCAAATTTCGCTTTCGCCGCATCTCAGGGCACTTTCCAGCTCGGTCTGCGGGATAAGCTTTTTCACTGCCCATTTGTCCGCACGGTATTCGTATCTCGAACGCAGCTCAAGATAGGTGGGGGCGGTGTAAAAGGTGCCTGTTTCGCAGTGGCCTATTTCGTGGGCGAGGGTGGTTTTCAGCTCCGCTTCGTCACGCATTTTCCTGTCGTCAACGGCAATTGCGCAGCGGTCTGTAAGGGGTATCGAAACCGCTTTTACGCTTTTCATGGGGAACATATCAATATCTATTTTGTGTAGATCTGCAAAATCGTACAGCTCGAAAAGTTCCAATAAATATCAGCTCCTTTGTGACTGTTTGAATTTTATATAGCTAAGAACGTCGTTCAGCTCCTCCTCGGTCAGGTCGGAAGCGGCGTCGTTTATCTGCCGTTTCAGGGCAAACTGCACATTTTCGGGCAATGCCTCGGTGGCGGTAAGGCTGTCAACGGGTACCCCGAAAAATCCTGCGATCGATGCCAGCGCAGACAGGGACAGACTCTTTGACCTGCCGTTTTTCAGCTCGGTCAGGGAGCTTCGGGAAATTTTCAGCTCCTTACACATTTGGGTAACATTGGTGTTGTTATCCTTGCAGAGCATCTCTATTCTTTCGTACAATTCAGACATAAACAGTCGTTCTCCTTTGTGCGGTATTAACAAAGTTTCGGAATTCCGAAAAAATCTTGCGGAAATCTCTTGACATTTTCGGAAATCTGAAATATAATAGGTTTACAGTTTCGGAATTCCGAAATCTGAACGGACGGTGCAAACGGTAATTCAGCCGTAAGCGTCGTATATTATCACTATTATATTACATTTTTCCGAATTTGTCAAGTTCGGAATTCCGTAGAAAAAACAGGAGGAAAATTGCTATGAAGATCGAGAAAAAATCCCTTTGCGAATTCGGAGTGCGTGTAAAGCACAGCCTTGTTGAGATCAACAAGACCCAACTGTGGCTTATCTCCGAAACAAAAAAGCTGCTCCCCAACCGCTACCTTGACTCGTCCTATCTGCACAAGCTGATGGTTGGCGAAGTACATTCCGACGAGGTTTGCGGCGCAATGCTGGAGGTTCTTGACTCGGCGATACTAATTTCTAATCAAACTATGGACAAAAAATCTGCACAAAACTTATAAACACAAGCTGTTTCAAAGATTTTTTGTCAACTATATTATGGGAAATTAGTATTAACCTTGTTCGGTGATCTCAATAGGTCAGCGATAATTCCTTGTGCTTTATTGTAGCACAAATGTTCTGATTTGTCAATAGAATTTGCGAAAATTAATTTTATTTAACATTTTATGAACCGTTGTCGAGAACTGTTGTTCTTAGAAGGGAGGTGAACTGATGGACGAAAAAATCCAAAGGACGGCGGCTCTGCTGAAAGAGCGTATCACCATGGGAAAGGCTTTGAAAAATCTTGAAGCGACGGCGGAAATGCTGTATGCCATCCCCGACAAGGACGCTGCTTTGGGGGAGCTTTACGGGAAAATATGCGCTGCTGCGAAAATTGTCCGAACGAATATCGGGCTGCTTGACAGTGCGGTGGACGGGCTGGACAGCTACTATGCCCGTCTGGTGCGGCTGGCGTATTATGACGGTTTGACTGCGGGGGAGATATGCGAGCGGTACGGCTGGAGCAGCGTAAATTCCTACTATTACCACCGTCGGCTGGCACTGCTTACGCTGTTTACCATGTTGTTCGGAAAGGAGGCTGCAGCATTTGAGAAAGAAGAAGGATCAGCGGGAGATAATTGACGTCCTTCTTGAACAGGCGAGGAAGGCAGCCGAGAGTCTGGACGTTTATCAGGTGTCGAAAAAGACCAAGGTAAAGAGCGTTTCGGGCAAGACCGATGACAGGGAGGAAACTGTTGTGGACACGGAGGAATTGTCCACTCAGCGGCTGGACGGGTGCATTGACGTGGCACGGCTGCGTCAGCTGAGTGCGGTTCTCAAGGAGCTTGGGGATATGAAAAATCAGGACGATGAGGGCAGACTCCGTGAGCTTATTGATGCTCTGTGGTGTGCCGATGATGAGAAAGAGGTGAAGAAATGAGTATTGTAAGCGATGTTAGGACGGCGTTCGGGTCTGCCCCCGATTTAGACGGCGAGTACGGCCGTATGGAGCGGTCAATGAAAATTTACAGGGGAAATGCGCCCTGGCTTCGGGTGAAACGCAGCGGGCTTCATTCACGGGGCGAGCGGCGTATGTTTTCCATGAACACGGCAAAGGCGGCTGCGGACGAGCTGACTGCGCTGGTCATCTGCGAGGGGGCGGAGCTTTTCACGGACGTTCCCGAGTACACGGCGTACATTAACGAAGTGCTGGAGGAAAACGGCTTTCATGCCATGCTGCCCGATTTTTTCTCTAAGGCGTTCATGTCGGGGGGCGGTGCGGTGACGGTCAAGGCGGGGGTCGGTATTCCCGAATTATCCGTAATTTCGGCGGAGAATTTTCTGCCGATCTCATGGAACAGCCGTGAGATAACCGAAGCTGTTTTCCGAACGGCATATTCCGAAAACGGCAGGCTTTACACTCTCCTTGAACGGTTTTCAAGCGGCGAAAACGGCTGTCCCGTAACGGAGATCAGGCTGTTTAAAAAGGAGCGTTTCGGGGCGGCTCTCGGCAGTGAAATTCCAGAAGCGGGCGGTGTTTTCGAGTACCGAGGAGTGACGGGAAAGCTGTTTTCCTGCTTTCGTCCTGCGGTTTCGGGGGGATATGACGGTTCTCCCGTGGGCTGCGGGGTGATGGATCTTGCACTTGATACCCTACGTGCGCTGGATATTGCCTTTGACAGTATGGCGAGAGAATTTATTCTCGGCAAAAAGCGGATAATCGTTCCCTATTCCTGCATAAGGACGGTAACAGACCCCGAAACGGGTGCGGCGGTGAGATATTTCGATGCGGACGATGAAGCCTTTGTTGCTCTGAAAGCCGATGACAGAAATGATTTACAGGTGACGGACAACACCTGTGTTCTGCGAATTGAGGAGCACGTTTCCGCTATAAAGGCACTGCTGAACATTCTTTGCTTTCAGCTGGGCATAAGCTCGGAAGCCTTGGCGTTTGACAGCGTGCGTGGTTTAAAGACCATTAAGACGGCGACGGAGGTTATTTCTCAGGACAGCAAGACCGCACGTACCGTACACGTCAACCGCAAAATGGCTGACGCATTTTTCAAGGGGCTTGCGGAGGCGATAATCTCAGTGGGTATTTGCACGGGACGCCTGACGCCTAAGCCGTACAGCGTAACTGTCGGCTGGAGGGACGGCGTTATTATCGACGACGGCACGGTCATCTCCGAAAATATCCGTCTGGTAGAAGCGGGGCTGCGTTCCCGTGAGAGGGCGGTCATGGAGATAAACAAGTGCGATAAAACGGCGGCGGAGGAAGAGCTTTCCGCCGTTTCCGAAGGGAGGTGATATTTATGGACGAGATCGCAGAGGTACAGCCCGAGGAAACGGAGAAAGTCCCCGACGATGTTCCAGAAGCAAACGCCGAAACGGAGCGTCTGAGAAAGCGTGTCATCTGTCTGGAAAACGGCATCCGTCCCGAATATGCGGACGATCTGACGGCTATTGCGGAGCGCATTTCAAAGGGCGGCGAGATGGATTTTGAAGCGGCTGTAAAGGCTGCGGCGGAGAAATATCCGCTGTTCACAAATGACGGCAGAGGGGTGTTCAGGTCGGGGGCAAAGTGTCCGCAGACAGGCGGCGGTGACATTGGGGACATTATCCGTTCGGAACAGGTTAAGAGAAGAAGGTGACGACTGTATTTCCCCCGCCGAAGGCGTGGGAAATACAGAAAAATCGTGCATTAACTAATCACATCAGCATATGAAAAGAATTATTGGAGGTAAAAATCATGGCATATTTAAAGGATGAACTCAGCGGCTTTATTCCCGAGGAGATCTCTTCGGACATTATCAGAAAGGTGACAAGAGGTTCAAGCGTTATGCGCCTTTCACGTATCGAAACTATGAAGTCGGACAAGAAGAAAATTCCCGTGCTGACTTCCGAAGCGGGCGCATACTGGGTCGGCGAGGGCGAGAGAATTCAGGCGAGCGGTGCCACATGGATCCACCCCGAGCTGACTGCAAAGAAGCTTGCGGTCATTGTTCCCGTCACAAAGGAAAAGCTGGAGGACGCTGCTGTTGACGTGTTCGGCGAGCTGTCCGAAAGCATTGCCGAGGCGTTTTACACGGCTATTGATGCGGCGGCTATTTTCGGAAAGAATTCGCCCTTTGCGTCAAATCTGAAAAGCGCCGTTACAAAGTCTGCGTCCATAATCACCGCTACCGACCGTGCAGATGCGGACATTGCGGATATGCTGGCGAAGATCGAAGATGCGGGCTACGAACCCGACGGCATTGCTGCGGGTATCGGCGTGAAGAATTCCTTCCGCAGACTGCGTGATGCGGACGGTGCGCCCGTTTATCTGGAGGGCACGGACGGCAAGGAGATCTACTCCGTTCCCGTGGAATTCGTCCGCAACGGCGCATGGGACAAGTCCGTTTTCTCTGCGCTGGCAGGTGAATGGAAGTATTCCGTTATCGGAATTCGCAGCGGTATTCAGTTTGAGATACTCAAAGAAGCCACTCTTCAGGGCACTCTTGACGAGGACGGCAAGCCTGTTTCTCTGGCGGAGCAGGATATGATCGCTATCAAGGCTACCATGCGAATCGGTTATCTTGTTGTCAAGGACGATGCTTTTGCAGCTGTTGCCGCTAAGGTTTGATAAAATCGGCGGAGAGAACGGACAAAACCGTTCTCTCTGTCGTAAATTGAAAGGACGGTGAACGGTATGGAAATGTTCGCTGACAGGGATTTTTATCTGAATGTTTACAAGGGCGAAAAGATCTCCGAGGAACGGCTTGATGTGCGTCTTTCTGAGGCTTCGGCGGTATGCGGGGGCGTTTGCTTTGGGCGGCTGTCTGCGGATAGTATGGAGAAAATGTCCGCTGCCTGTGCGGAAAAGGTGCGGCTGGCGGTCTGCGTTCAGGCTGATTTTATCGAGGAAAAGGGCGGGCTGTACGGGCTTAGTTCGGACAGTGTCGGCAGCTATAAGCTGGGGGATTTTTCCTATTCGGGGGGCTATTATTCGCAGAAAAGGCAGGCGGAGGAGCTTATCTGTCCTGCTTCTTATGCGATTTTGGAGCAGACGGGCTTGACCTTTCGGGGGGTGGCTGCCCTATGAAAAGCATACCTTCAAGGCTTCTGAAAGACAGCTGTCTTCTGAAAACGGAGATCAGCCGTGACGAGTGGGGCAAGCCCGTTTACAGTGAAGCACGGCTGGAAAATGTCTGCATTCGGGCGGGCGTTTTGGGGGAGGAAAGCAGCCTTTCGGCGGAAAATGTTCCCTTCGGTGTGCTGTATTTTGACGCCGAGAAAAGCCGTCCCGTCGGGGCAGAATTTGTTCCGCTGAAACAGGTGGTGACATTCGGCGGAGAGTCGTTTCGGATACTGTCCTGTGAACGGTTTTGCTGTGAGGGCAGGCTTCATCATATGAAAGTGAGGCTGGGCAGAAAATGAGCGTTTCGGAAAATATTCTGACTGCCGCAGCGGGGCTTATAAACGGCTGTGTCGGCGGTCGTGCTGTGGCGGATATTCCCGTTATCACGCTGTGCGAATACAGTGAGAGCGAGCGTTTTTTTGACGGGGGACGGCTGTTTTCCATGAAGCTTACACTTCGGAGAATTTGCGGTGATGATGCCCGTCAGACCTATTCGCAGCTGTGCGGTGAAGCGGAAATGATTGAGAAAATGCCGTCCGACGAGGGCTTGCTGTTCTTTTTTGTGCGGGCGGACAAGCCTGTTTTTACGGGATTTTCCGAGGACGGGCGGGAGATCTACGGGGCGGATATTTACATTGAAGCGGCGGAAAGGGGTGATCAGCCGTGACTTTTTCGGGATATGTGAAGAAGATAGAGGTGTATGTTTCCGAGGAGGAGCGTGCGGAGCTTTCTGCGGGATTTTCGGCGGCTGACGGTCGGCTTTCGGAAACTGTGCGAAGCTTTTGTTTTCTCGGTGCTATGGGCAGGACGGAGAGCTTTGTCACCGCCTGCGAGCCTGCGGTCAAGCTGACGGGCGTCCGCATTGTGGGGGACAGGGCGCAGGACTATATTTTTGCGGGGACACGGCTTTTCGGCAGCGGGACATTCCGAAGGGTTCGGCTTCGTCTGACCTATGACGATAACAGCTTTTCCGATGAAACGGCGGTCATCTCCGCATACCGCTTCGAGGACAAGGCGGGAAAGCCCGAAAGAATTACCGTTGACATACGGCTGACAGCGGGGTGATAAGATGGGATTTTCATTTGAAAAAAGCGAGGTCATCACGGAGGAACAGCCCATAATTCCCGAAATAAGCGGCAAAACGGCAGCTTCGGAATGCGGCGGCTTACAGCCATCCGAGCTGTTGGAAATGCTCATTTCGGCGGAGATAAACGGCGACATCTGAGAAAGGAGAGGTGTTATGGCAAGGCTTAAAATTGGCAGCTTTGAAGCGGACGGGAGGACGGTTTCTCTTTCGGAGAAGCGTTCGGCTGTTGTTGACAGCTCGGGCAGCTATCGGGACGTGAACGGCGTACTGCATGAGAACATTCTCGGGGTGAAGATACTGCTTGATTTTACGGTGGATATGCTTGATGACAGTCAGGCGGCGGCACTTAAAGCCGAGCTTTCCGTGGGCAGCGTGACGGCTTCTTACAGCGTTCCCACGGCGGCTGAGGGGGTATTCTCGGTAAATGCCGTTACAACGGAATTTTCCTGTGCGGACAGCGACGGGGCAAGGTGGCGTGTCCGTGCGCTGCTTGAAAGAACGGACAGCGACGGAGATTTCGGGTAGCGGCGATAAGCAGAACATAATCATCAGAGTGGACGACAGCTGGGTGTTCTCGAACAGCGATATTACCGCATTTCCCGTGCTGACGAAAACCTGCGGCGGCTCAAATGGTGGCTTTGCGGCAGGGCGGGCGGTCTGTGCGGAGCTTCGCTGTGAGATACCCTATTACGACTATCCGAGAGGAGCTAAGGTGGAGCTTTTCTTCGGGTCGGGGGCTGCGGTGGGCACCTTTTACATCTGCGAAAGGCGTATTCGGGGGGATCGTGTTGAGCTTCGGGCGAGGGACATCATTGCACTTTCCGACGTGCCCTTTGAAATTCCCGAGGAAAGACCCCATAACGTAAATGCTCTTCTTGACTGCATTTCCGCAAAGCTGGGCGTGAACATTCCGTCGGTGGAAAAGAATTACGAAATTCCCGAAAATACGCCGCTTAATGGCAGTATCAGAGATCTGCTGGGTTGGTGCGCCGCATCTCAGGGAGTGAACGCTTACTCTCATTTGGGGGCGGTTTGGGTGAAGCCGCCTGTTTCAGAGAGTACGGTGACTATCGGCATAAATGACCATTCTGTGGTGGAGATACGTTCGCTGTTTTGCGGAAATATCGGGAAGGTCCGTCTGAAAAGGAGCGATTGGGGACTGCCCGAGGAGCTTCGGACGGTTACTGTGCGAAAGGACGGGACGGTGTCAGAACGGCTCCAGACCTACGAGGATTTCGGCATATTTGAAAGCGGTGCAGGCGGGAAAATTCTGGAGCTTATTGTGCCCTTTGCAAATGCGGAAATGGCGCAAAATGTGCTTCTCGGGCTGTCGGGCAAAAGCTTTGGTTCGGCGTTTAGCTGCAAGGTATGCAGGCTGTCTGTTGTGCCGAATATTGCGGATAAGGCGGTTTTTGCGGATATGCCCGGCAGGACATTTCACATTTCGGAAATGGCCGTGAGATTTACGGGCAGGGGGATATTTGCCGCTCTTTCCTCCGAGGGGGACAGCGAAACAGAGGGCAGATATTTCACCCGCACAGAACGTGCGCTTGCGGGAAGGGTTCAGCTGGACAGCGATATGGGAGGGGTGGAGGTCTGCTCCTTCGGGGAGATACGTTCGTCCGTTTCGGGCAGCGATTCGGCGGTTTCCTTCGGGGACGGCGGGCTGTTACTCTATGCGTTGGAGGGTGAAGATGAACAGAGTTAAGATAGGCGAGATAGTGCCGCTCAACAGCGGTGATGTCCGAGGAATGGAGCTTTCGGGGGATTATCTGAAAATGTCGGGGCTGGTGGTGACTGCTGTTCACCCCGACAGAATTGATATTTCCGATAATTCCATTGACTTCACATATACCGTCGGGGACAGTCAGATAAAACGAAGCTATTCCCTTGAAACAAACGGGGACGGCGAGATCACCGCATTTACTAACCCTGACGGCACACGGACGGAGGTGCGGAGAAATGGTTGACGAGGATTTTGTGCTGGGCTATGTATCGGGTCACTGCAAGGGCTCGGGCGGCGGTTCGGGGGGCGAATTCAGCGATATTGTAATCTACAAGCAGTATGATTTCGGCGACAGCGGGTATGGTATTGCTATCCCCGATTTCACAAAGGGCAACCGTTTTGTCATACCCTATGCAATAAAGACCCAAAATACCGATCCCTACGATTACAGCGGCAAAAACCTTAGTGCTATAAAGTATGGTCCCGTATACAGCTGGGAGGTTTACCCGATGGTAGTCTGCATGACCTATAACGGGCAGGTCAGGGGCTTTTACAGAACAAATGACCCCGACAGCTATTTTGAGGAATACAGCTATTCAAATGGCAGCTTTCAGCTTACAAATGCACGGTTTTCTCCGTCTGTTGTTTCGGCTGAACTGTACAAAAACGGCAACAGTGTATATCAGACAGTAAGCTACAGGCTGACGGAAAGCGGCACGGTAAGGTCGAAAAGCAATAGCGTCATACTTATCTGCGAAAGCATAACTCTGGGACGCTGGTATGCTCCCACGGGGCATGGCGGTGATGCTTTTTTCCGTGCGTGGTCAATTGCATATCTTAAAAACGGGATAACGGGAATTTGCGATCCCATGAATCCCTATGCGCAATAAGGAGGTATAATTTTTATGACAACACTTACAAAATCAACAGGCACGGTTGCCCTGTCGGGGGCTGCCGAAAAGGTCAATTTGCCCGCTGTTTATGGCTGGGTGTGGCTTAAAAATATGTCCGATGCGGATATGTTTGCGGGACTGTCTGCGGATATTTCCGAGGGTGCGGACGGGGTCATGGTTATCCCGTCGGGCGAGTGCGGACGTATACAGACGGACGGGTTTAACTCAATCTATCTTATGGGTACGGGCAATGCGCTCGTTGTGGCGCAGAATTATGCGGACTGCCCTTTTAAGGCGGTCAGGAAAGGTGGTGAAAGCAATGTCGGCATATATCCGATAGACCCGCAGACGGGTTTGCCGTATGGAGATGTAACCATTGGCGAGGGTATAATTACGTTAGTAAACACGTTTAAGGAGAATACGGCGATAACGTCCGCAAAGCTGCCTGACAGTCTTAAAACAATAGGTAGTTATGCGTTTTACAAGTGCACAAATCTTCAAACGGTGAATTTCGCAAAGGTTGAGGAACTCGGTGAATATGCGTTCAGGTATTCCGGATTAAAGTCTGCAATATTACCCGAAACTCTTAATAAAATCGGGCTTTATGCGTTTACAGACTGCACGGCTCTGACGTCTGTGTACATTCCTGCAAGCTGTACATCTATAGGCTGGAATGCTTTATCACAGTGCACAGCATTGACAGACCTGCGTGTGGGTGTCGGATTTAATGCCGACCTGACCATAACATATGTGGGAAACAATCGGATTACCGCTGAAACCATAAACGCTATTATCGGAAATTATGCGGATAACAGCGGCAAAACACTGACTTTAGGCAGCACATATCTTGCCAAGCTGACCGACGATGATAAGACGGTCGCAACCGCTAAAGGGCTGACGTTGGCGTGATGGAGGAATATTATGAACGGAATTGACGTTTCGCAGCATAACGGCGTGATAGATTGGGAGAAGGTAAAGGCGTCGGGGAAGGTGGATTTTGCTATTCTCCGCTGCGGCTTCGGTCGGGAAAATTTGCGACAGGCGGACATTCGGTTCGAGAGAAATTACGCCGAATGTACACGGCTGGGAATACCTGTGGGGGTGTATCATTACAGCTATGCTCTTTCGCCCGAAGATGCCGAAAAGGAGGCGGAGTTTTGCCTGAAACTGCTGAAAGGCAAGAAGCTTCAGATGCCTGTCTGGTATGACATTGAGGAAAAAAGTCATCTGGAAAGAGGCTGCTGCGATGACATTGCAAAGGCGTTTTGCGACAGGCTTGAAGCGTCGGGATATTTCACGGGAGTTTACACCTTTGACAGCTTTGCAAGGACAAATCTCACGGACAGGACAAAGAAAAGATATGCTATGTGGATAGCCCGAATAGGTTCCGCTCCGAGGTTTTCGCCCTATGGCATACATCAGTATTCCTGGGTGGGAAGGGTGGACGGCATTGCGGGAAATGTGGATATGAACCGCTGCGTTTCAGACTATCCGAAGATAATTGTGGGTAAAAAATTTAACGGAAACTGAGGTGATATGGGTGGATATTTTCAAGAAAATAATGGCGTTTTTCTGCACGGTCATAAGCTTTCTTTTCGGTGACATTGACGGCATGCTTATGGCTCTTGCTGCGCTGATCGTCCTTGATTACATATCGGGGGTAATTGCCGCTGTTATCGAAAAGCGGCTGTCCTCGGCGGTGGGTGCAAGGGGAATAGCCAAAAAGGTGTTTATGCTGCTGATAGTTGCGCTGGCTAATATTATCGACATCAATGTTATCGGCGGGCACACCCTGAGGACGGTAACGGTGGTGTTTTACCTGTGCAATGAGTGCATTTCGCTGATCGAAAATGCGGGTCGCATAGGCGTTCCTGTGCCTGCAAAGCTTTTGCAGGTCCTCGAACAGCTAAAGGAAAAAGAACGGGGTTGAAAAATATTGGCGGCTATGGTATAATAATGCCATAGCTGCTTTTTATATGGAAAGGACAATTTTTATGAATGTACAGGAAATGCTTGAGGGCGTTGGCTTTGACGACATCTGGGTATATGTTATGGCTGAATACTGCCGTGAATGTACTCCCGATGAATCGGGCAGGGCATATGTCAGCCTTAAAAGAATGTACTCCGACCTTCTCAGCCGAAATCCCGATGAAAATAAAGATGATATGCTGCTGACGGTAAAGCGTCTTTCAAGCGGCGGGGAGGCTTTTTGGGATATTGCTTCATTTTGCGGTAAGGACGGGCTGACCTATTCTATTTCATTTGTGGATTGGGATACGGTTTTGGGATATGAAATGCTTTCCCTCAGCTTGGAAGAGTACGGTGCCGCAAGGACGGCTGCCCATATCCTTTGGGAACTGTCCGTGAACGGCTTTTCCGAAGATGAAATGAAAAAGCGAAGAGAAGAGCTGAAAACGGATATTTCCTCACGTTTGTCCGATGTTTCCGATATTACCGAGGAGCTGTCCTTTGACGAGCTGTGCGGCGAGCTTGGAATGTCGCCTTTCCCCGAAGATGATATGTTCAAAAAGGAAGAGGACACGGAAAATCAGAAGGTAATCAGGCGTTTTGATGAAGCTGCTATGGAGCAGGTAAAACGCCGTTCATAACTGTTTACAGAAAACTGTTTACTTTTTTTAAAATGGGTGTTATAATAACATTTGATACTATGTGACGGGAGGAAGAAAAATGGCTTTGCCAAGCGACCCCATTATTTTAATGAGTTATCTAAACACTCAGCTAAGGGACAAATACAGCAGCTTTGATGAGCTTTGCGACGATATGCAGCTTGACTCCTCCGCACGCAGTGAGATGGAAGGCAAGCTTAAAGCTGTCGGATATGCTTATTCCGAAGCTTCAAACAGCTTTGTCAGGTCAAATTAAGATATACAATCAAATATACAGTTCGCTTGCACCATCCTGTAAAACTAGGGCTATTCGTTGTCGAAAGGCAGTGAGGCTTTGTGTTGCTTTTTGGATAGTGAAGCGTGTACATTTATTGTGCACGCTTTTTCATTTGCGGACAATTTTGGAGGAAAAAATTATGTACAAAATAACTTCTCAGGCGCATTTCGATGCGGCGCATTTCCTTTTCGGATATAACGGAAAATGCAGAAATATCCACGGTCACAGGTGGGTGGTTTCTGCGGATATTGCTGCAAAAAATCTCAAGGACGACCCGCAGGAAAGAGGTATGGTCACGGATTTCGGCAGCTTCAAAAAGCTTCTGAAAGCCGAGGCGGACAGGCTTGACCATTCGCTTATTTATGAAAAGGATTCTTTAAAACCCGAAACCCTGGCGGCTTTAAAAGCGGAGGATTTTGCGCTTAATGAGGTGGATTTTCGTCCCACGGCGGAAAATTTTGCGAAATATTTCTTTGATAAGCTAAAAAATGCGGGATTTCCCGTTATACGTGTGAAGGTGTATGAAACCCCCGAAAACTGCGCCGTTTACGAGGTGGACTGAGATGGAAAAGCTAAAGGTCTGCGAAATATTTGAAAGCATAAACGGCGAGGGCACACGGGCGGGACAGCTTGCAGTGTTCGTCCGTTTACAAGGGTGCAATCTGAACTGTTCCTACTGCGATACAAGGTGGGCGAATGTTCCAAATGCGGCGTTTACGGAAATGTCCCCCGAGGAAATTTGCGAGCGGGTAAGGGCATCGGGCTTTGAGAATGTCACCTTGACGGGGGGCGAGCCGCTTATTCACCCGAATGTTGAAAAGCTTCTTGAAACACTTTGCAAAGCGGGTTTCAGCGTGGAGATAGAAACCAACGGAAGTGCCGATATTTCCGCTGCGGACGCTATGAAAAACCGTCCGCTCATAACAATGGACTACAAGCTGCCGTCCTCGGGAATGGAAAGGTTTATGCGTACAGAAAATTTTTCTCTGCTGAAATCCTGCGACACGGTGAAATTCGTCTGCGGTTCCCACGAGGACTTGACAAGGGCAGCGGAAATTATCGAAGAATACGGTCTTGTCGGAAAATGTCACGTTTATCTCAGCCCCGTTTTCGGAAATATTGACCCGAAGGATATGGTTGAATTTATGAAGGAAAGAAAGCTTTGCGGCGTTAATTTGCAGCTGCAGCTGCATAAGTTTATCTGGGACCCTAATGAGAAAGGAGTATAACAATGGCAATAGATGTAAATGCAGTCAAAGAGCATATTCGGGGGCTGCTTATAGCCTTGGGCGACGACCCCGACAGAGAGGGGCTTCGGGACACTCCCGACCGTGTTGCCCGTATGTACTGCGAGGTTTTTGACGGTATGAACTATACCAATAGGGAGCTTGCGGAGATGTTCGACAAGACCTTTGAGGAGGATATTTCTTCCTCCTCAAATGATATGGTCATCGTTCGGGATATTGAGTTTTTCAGCTACTGTGAGCATCATATGGCGCTGATGTACGATATGAAGGCGACGGTTGCGTATATCCCGAAAGGCAAGGTCATAGGGCTTAGCAAAATTGCCCGTATCTGCGATATGGTGGGAAAGCGTTTGCAGTTACAGGAGCGCATTGGTTCGGACATTGCGGAGATAATGCAGATGATAACCGGTTCTGAGGATATTGCGGTCATAATCTCGGCAAATCACAGCTGTATGACTGCAAGGGGCATAAAAAAGCCCTCCGCAAAGACCCTGACAACTACCCTTCGGGGACGGTTTGAAACGGACGGGGATATGCAGAACAGGCTGTTTATGATGACAAGATGATTTTTACGGGTTTTCCGAATATAATGTAAAGGAGAAAATTTATGGAAGCATTAGTTTTATTCAGCGGCGGAGTGGACAGCACCACCTGCCTTGGGATTGCAGTTAATAAGTACGGCAGCGAAAATGTTCTGGCATTGTCTGTCAGCTACGGACAGAAGCACACTAAGGAGATAGACTCCGCAAGGGCTGTGGCGAAGCATTACGGCGTGGAGCTTTATGAGCTTGATCTGTCGGAAATGTTCAGATTTTCCGACTGTTCTCTGCTGAAAGGCTCGTCGGAGGAGGTTCCCCATGAAAGCTATGCGGAGCAGCTTAAAGAAACGAACGGTTCTCCCGTTTCCACCTATGTGCCCTTCAGGAACGGACTGTTCATCTCCTCGGCGGCGGCTATTGCTATTTCAAGGGGCTGCTCGGTCATCTACTACGGCGCACACAGCGATGATGCTGCGGGCAACGCATATCCCGACTGCTCGGAAACCTTTAACAATGCTATGTCCGAAGCTGTTTGGGTAGGCAGCGGAAATCAGGTAAGGATAGAAGCACCCTTCGTTTCAAAGACTAAGGCGGACGTTGTGAAAATGGGTCTTGAGCTGGGTGTTCCCTATGAGCTGACCTGGAGCTGTTATGAGGGCGGTGACGTTCCCTGCGGCAAATGCGGCACTTGTATTGACAGGGCAAAGGCGTTTGCGGAAAACGGCGTTTCCGACCCCGCTTTGAACAATGTTGAGTGTTGAATTAAATGTGAAAAGTGGAAAGTGGAGAGTGGAAATTTTTAATCGGTGAATAACTTAACACTCAACTTTTAACATTCAACATGGCTCACGGAAATAAATTTTCGACGAATTTTTGTAGGGTCGGTCAGTGACCGCCCGCAGATACGCTATTTTCGGCTTTCTGCGGCACTGCGGGCGACCAATGGTTGCCCCTACATAAGCATATTTGTTTGGTATTGCGTGAAAATTTATTTCCGTGTGTGAAAAGTGGATTTTCTTGACATAATGCGAAAAATATGGTAGAATAATTCTGTTATATTTTTTTAGTGGGTGATAATTTTTATGTGGGAAAATATCGGAAAGGTTCTTGACAAAATAGACAATATCGTCTGGGGAATACCGCTTATTACGCTGATTTTGGCAACGGGTATTGTTCTGACGGTGCGTCTGAAAGGCGTTCAGTTTCGTCGGCTGGGACGTGCGCTGAAATTTATGGTACAGAATGAGGAGGGCGGTCACGGCGAGGTTTCAAGCTTCGGTGCGCTTTGTACTTCACTTTCGGCTACCATAGGAACGGGAAACATTGTGGGCGTTGCTACGGCTATCGGTGTTCTTTCGGGCGGCCCGGGTGCGCTGTTCTGGATGTGGATCGCAGCTCTTTTGGGTATGGCTACCAAATATGCAGAGGGCTTTCTTGCCATAAAATACCGAACTATTGACAGCGAGGGACACGTTCTCGGAGGTCCCTTCTACTACATAGAAAACGGTATGGGCGCAAAGTGGAAATGGCTTGCTAAGATCTTTGCGTTCTTCGGTGCGTGTGTTGGACTTTTCGGTATCGGAACATTTTCTCAGGTAAACGGTATCGCTTCGGCGGTTCAGGGATTTTTTGACCCCGACAATGCAAACACGGTGGCGCTTTTCGGAAATGAGTATTCCATCTCGGTTATCGTTACGGGAATTGTGCTGACTATCTGCACGGGGCTTGTTGTTATTGGGGGACTGAAAAGAATTTCGGGCGTTTCTCAGGTTGTTGTTCCCTTTATGGCGATAATCTATGTCATTGCTTGTCTGACGCTTATCATCACAAATATCAAGCTTCTGCCCGCTGCATTTGCGGAGATTATCGCTGACGCATTCGGTGCAAGGGCTGTTGCGGGAGGCGTTGGAGCGTCCATTGCAATTGCCGTTCAGAAGGGTGTTGCGAGAGGAATTTTCTCCAACGAAGCGGGTCTGGGCTCTGCGCCTATTGCAGCCGCTGCGGCAAAGACACATGATACCGTCCGTCAGGGACTTGTTACCATGACGGGAACATTTATCGACACTATTGTTATCTGCACCATGACGGGACTTAGCATTGTAATGATGGGTTCATGGAGCAACGAAGCCTTAGAGGGCGTTGCAGTCACTGCGGACGCTTATGAAAAGGGACTTTTCTTCCTGCCCGAAGGCGTGTGCACGTTCATTTTAATGGCTTGTCTGGTGTTCTTTGCCTTCACAACTATACTCGGCTGGGAATATTACGGTGAACGCTGCCTTGAATATCTCACAAACAGAAGCAAAACGGCAACCGTTGTTTACAAGATACTTTACATTTTCGCCGTGTTTATCGGTCCGTATATGACTGTTGCGGCGGTTTGGACTATTGCGGATATTTTCAACGGACTTATGGCATTGCCGAACGTTGTTGCTTTGCTGGCGCTCAGTGGTGTTGTTGCAAAGGAAACCAATGAATATTTCCGAAAAGAAAAAGAAAATTGATTTTACAATAAAAAGGGCTGCTGTCGGTGATTTTGTCATCGACAGCAGCCGTATTTTTTATTCGGTAGCCTTTTTGCGGACTTCATCTGCAAGCCTGTAAAGGTCGTCCAAGGTGCAGAGTGTCCCGCAAAGTCTGCGAAATTCCGCTGCGCCCTTCATTCCCTTTATATAGTGGGAGGCATGGGCACGGGCTTCACGCATGGCGGAATATTCGCCCTTGTTTTTCACCATCATTTCAATGTGATGAAGCATTATGTCCACACGCTCGGTCTGGGACGGTTCGGGGAGAAGCTCCCCCGTTTCAAGGTAGTGTTCAACCATTTTGAAAAGATATGGTCTGCCGTATGTTCCTCTGCCTATCATAACAAGGTCACAGCCTGTTTCGTCGTACATTTTCTTTGCGTCCTGGGGGGACTGAATGTCGCCGTTGCCGATAACGGGGATAGATACAGCGTCCTTTACCTTTTTGATGTAGCTTATGTCGGCATTTCCGTGATACATCTGCGCTTTTGTCCGTGCGTGAAGGGTGATTGCCGCTGCGCCGCTTTCTTCCATAAGCTTTGCAAATTCGATACAGTTTATGCTGTTTTCGTCCCAGCCAAGGCGGAATTTCACCGTTACGGGTACGGGTACTGCTTTTACCGTTTCTTCCACTATTTTCGCAGCTGTTACGGGCGATTTCATCAGTGCGGAGCCGCTGCCGTTTCCCGCAACCTTTGGGACGGGACAGCCCATATTTATGTCGATAATGTCTGGCTGATATTTCATAAGCTTTTCTGCCGCTTTTGCAACATAAACGGGGTCATCTCCGAAAAGCTGGAGAGCCATGGGACGCTCTTCATCGGTCACGATACACAGCTCCTCTGTGTTCTTGTCGCTGTAACAAAGCCCCTTTGCGGATATCATTTCCGAAACAACGTAAGCTGCGCCGTACTCCTTGCAGACAGTCCGATAAGCCCTGTCAGCCACCGAAGCCATGGGCGCAAGTGCGGCAGTTTTTTTGATAAGAACGCCGCCTATATTCACGAATTCCATTATCGGTTATCCACCTTTTCGGGATAGAGATCGTGGTTGGCAAGACGGTTTTCGGCGATCTGTTCCCACTTTGTGCCCGGTCTGCCGTAGTTGCAGTAGGGGTCAATGGAAATGCCCCCTCTGGGAGTAAATTTTCCCCAAACCTCGATATATTTCGGGTCCATAAGCTTGATAAGATCCTTCATAATGATGTTTACGCAGTCCTCGTGGAAATCACCGTGATTTCTGAAGCTGAACAGATACAGCTTCAAGGATTTGCTCTCCACCATTCGCACATCGGGGACGTAGGAAATGGTTATGCAGGCAAAATCGGGCTGCCCCGTAATAGGGCAAAGGCTGGTGAACTCGGGGCAGTTGAATTTCACGAAATAGTCGTTGTCCTGATGCTTGTTCACAAAGGTTTCCAGCACCTGGGGGGCGTAATCGTCGGGATATTTGGTATGCTGATTTCCGAGGAGAGTAACGCCCTCGGTCTCGTTTTTGGTTCTACCTGTCATTTTATTTTCCTCCTATATACAGGATATTTTAACTCCGGCGGGAACTACAAATTTCAGCTTGCCGGGCAGCAGGCGGACGGAAAAGGAATTTCGCTCCATGGGAATGGCTTCTCCGTCGCAGTTCAGGAAAAATGGCTTGCTGTCGTTTACGGTAACGTCCAGCTTTGCGGTGCGTATCATATGTATCCTCTGCCCCGTTTTTCCCGGGGAGATGTCCGCAAAGCTTGAGAATAGCCGCTTTCTGTCCGCAAAGGGCATTTCCTCCGCCAGCAGAACGTCCATTATTCCGTCGTCGGGGACGGCATTGCGCACGGGCGAAATATCACCGCCAAGGCAGCGTCCGTTAAAGCAGGCGGCTAAGATGTAATTTCCGCTGTAATCCACACCGTTTGCGGTAATGGTGCAGCTGTAACGCTTGTTCAAAATCAGGTCTGACAGGACGCTGATTCGATAGGGCAGAGAGGGCTTTATAAAAGCGGCTATTTCCATTAATGGGGTTTCTCTGTTAATGGTGCTGCCTGCTCCGATGCTTATGCAGTTGGGTACGCAAAGCCCGTTTGAAAGCTCCAGCAGGTCTAATTTTCGGGAATTTCCCGTAACAAGGGCATCCACCGACGAAAAAGCTTCGGCAGGCTCAAAGCTTCTGAGGATTCCGTTTGTCAGTCCCACGGGACAGAATGCGACCTCACAGCTGTTAAAATCGGTTATGCCCGAAATGACGTTTAAAAGGGAGCCGGAACCGCCCACGGCGTATATCCTTATCATCTCGTTTGAGAAAAAGGAGATCATCTTTGCAGTCATTTCCCGCTCATAGCCCTCATGCTCGGAGATGCAGATAAGCGGCTCAATGCCGTATTTTTCGCAGACCGCTTCAATGCTTCTGCGAATTCTTTCGCTGGCATCTGTCTTTCCTGCCAGCGGATTTATAATGAAAATATGGCGCATAGCTTTTCTGACCTCCTTCTGCATTATTATTCTATTATATTGTAACACAACAAAATGTATATTATCACACGTAATTTTTAGCGTTTTGGAATTAATAACTAAACGTTTTTTTAACAGAGATGGTGAAATGATGCAGGTTTTTCCGTGAAAAAAGCAAGCCTTTGAATAAAAACGTTTCAGACATTTTCCATTAAAGGGTAAAATACTAAACGTTTATTGAATTATGGGAATCTCTCGGCACAAAACCACATAGGCGCAAGCTTTTGTGCCGATTTCTTATCCAGAATTTTAATGGCGTCTTGTATAAATTTTTTTCTAAAAACCTATTGACGAAATATTAATTTTGCGATATAATATTATTAATTGGTAGAAGCTAACTTGAATGGAAGTGAAATTTTGGAAGGCTCATTTTACGATAAAAAGGGCGAGGAGCTGCGTTCGGAAAGGACAAAGCAGCTTATCTCCAAGCTTATCTTCTGGATAATGGCAATATTCAGCGTCGGAATTGCGGTGCTGTTTTTTGTTCAGAGAGAGAATATGACAATAGCGGGGATATTTGCTGTAGTGCCTGCGGTGCTGCTTATCCCCGTGTACAGCAAAAGGGTCCCTGCGGACGTGCAGTACTATATCACTGGCTTTGCGATGATGTCGCTTATTACGGTCTATGCGGTTTACCGTCAGACGCTGGGGATAATTCAGGGAGTGTACCTGACTGCCATGTGCGTGACCTCCCTGTCCCGCAATCTGCGGCTGGCAAGGCTGGAGATCGCATTTACTGCGCTGGTTTACCTTATCTGTGCGCCGTTTTTCCCCCAATATGTTTTAAGCTACGGAATGGCGATCCTGCCGTTTCTGCTCAGGACGGCGGTAATGTTTATCGGAATGATGATAATAACCGTCCTTGTCAGCTGGAATAACAGACAGGTGCTTATCGCTACCCAAAAGACGCAGAATGTGGAATATCTCCTGCGTGTGGTGGAGATAAAAAAGAACGAGGCGGAGGCTGCGGCAAAGGCAAAGTCCGACTTCCTTGCAAATATGTCCCACGAAATAAGAACGCCTATGAACGCTATCTGCGGTATGGCGGAGCTTATGTCAAGGAAGGAAATGTCCGATTCAAACGCCGAATATCTTGACACTATCCGTGCCTCGGCGGGCAGTCTGCTGGACATTATCAACGATATTCTGGATTTTTCCAAGATAGATGCGGGAAAAATGGAGCTTTCCGAGTCGGAATATATGCTCTTTTCCACGGTCAATGACGTTCAGAATATGATAAATTCCCGTTTAAAGGGCGGGAATGTAACTTTTGTGGTAAATGCTTCTCCCGATATACCGTCGGTATTTGTGGGAGATGAGGTGCGTATCAGGCAGATACTTCTCAATCTCCTGGGAAATGCCGTGAAATTTACCGAAAAGGGAAAGATAACGCTGGACGTTTCCTTTAAACGGGAAAATTTGGGGCAGGCAAGGCTTATCTTCCGAGTTTCCGACACGGGTATCGGCATAAAGGACGAGGACAAGGAGAAGCTTTTTAACGCATTTTCTCAGGCGGACACAAAGAAGAGCCGCACCATTCAGGGTACGGGCCTGGGGCTTGTTATCACAAAGCGTCTGGCGGAAATGATGGGCGGCAGCGTTACCATGCAGAGTGTTTACGGCAAGGGTACGACCTTCACCGTGGAGCTGCTGCAAAGGTGTCCCGACCTTTCCCCCTGTATTGACAAGGAGATATTCAGCAGCGGCAGATATTTCATACTGGAGAAAAATCCCTATTACCGTGAGGGTCTGGACAAGCTCTTTGACGGTCTGGGTGCGGACTACGTTATTACGGAAAATTTTGCGGACATCGAAAGGGTGGAATTCAAGGGCAGATCCGATCATCTGCTGTACGATTTCACCGATTTTGGAAAATCGGTCATGGGGCTTGGGGACAGAATAAAGGACGTTGTCTGCACGGCAATGACCAATCCCGAAATACAGCTTTCCGCCGAGGACAGAATGGGCAGCACCTTTGTGCTGAGAAAGCCCGTTACGCTGTTTTCGCTTTGCCCCTTCGTAAACAACGGCATACGTCAGCGAATGTTGGAGAAACAGCCTAAATATGAGCATTTCCGCTGCCCCGAGGCAAGGGTGCTCGTAGTCGATGACAATGAAACCAATCTGAAGGTGGCAAAGGGCTTTCTTGACAGATATTCGGCGCAGGCGGTGCTTGTGTCAAGCGGTGCGGAGGCTTTGTGGCTGGTGGAAAACGGCGAGTGCTTTGACCTTATCTTCATGGACCATATGATGCCCGACATGGACGGCGTGGAAACGGCAGAGAAGATAAGAGCTCTGCATGTTCCTATGGCTAAGACCGTTCCCATTGTTGCCCTTACGGCAAATGCCATTAAGGGCGTGGACGAAATGTTCCTTGCATCGGGAATGAACGGCTTCCTTGCAAAGCCCATTGACCCCGAGCTGCTTAACGAAATTATGCGAAAGTTCATACCCAAGGTAAAGCAGCTTATCTGTCCGCCCGAAAATACGGCTGTTTTTGCTGCGGTTGAAACAGGCATACAGATCCCCGGCGTGGACGCAGACAAGGCTGCCGAAAGGCTTGGCAGTGCGGAAATTTACCGTGAGCTGCTGGCTGCGGCATACAGCGAGGGCAGCTACAAGTGTGAGCGTCTGGAAATGTTTTATGACGCTAAGGACTGGAAAAATTATATGATAGAGGCTCATTCTCTGAAAAGTACGGCGGCTAATATCGGTGCGTCCGAGCTTTCCGAGCAGGCGGCAAGGCATGAGGCTGCGGCAAAATCGGGAAATTATGCGTTTATCGAGTCGGACGGCAGAAGGCTGACAGCGGGCTATCGAAGTCTGCTGGAGGCTCTCAAGGAAGTCTGCTCAAAGCCCGACAGAAAGCCGCATACCGACGGTGCGGAGCTTTCTCCCGAGGAGCTTTCGCAGCGTATTTCCCAAATTGTGGAGGATATTGAAGGCTTCGACACCGACAAGGCAGAGCGGGAGCTTTCCGAGCTGTTGGAATTCCGCCTTGATGATGATACATTTGACAGAGTGCTTGCGGCTTCGGAGAAAATGTCGGGATTTTTCTACGATGAAGCAGCTGATATACTTAGAAAGGACAGATTATGAAACAGATATTGCTTGTGGACGACAGCCGCACTATCCTTGCGGAAATAAAGGCACTGCTGTCGGGTGAAGAATATTCGGTGACTCCCGTGGCTTCGGGGGCGCAGGCTCTGAAATATCTTTCGGTAAAGACCCCCGACCTTATTATCTCGGACGTGCTTATGCCCGAGATGGACGGGTTTAGGCTTATTTCGGAGATACGGCGGGAGGGGTTTGCGGATATTCCCGTTATGCTTATGACAGCGGATACTTCCGAGGAAAGTAAGCAGAGATGTATAGAAGCGGGGGCGGAGGATTTTATCGCAAAGCCTATTGTTCCCGCAGTACTCAAAAGGCGTGTGGCAAGGATAATGGAGCTATCCGAGCTTAAAAAATCATCGTCGGAGGGGTAATTTTTCGAATTTTGCCGTTTTTACTATGGCTGTTGTAATAATCACCAAAATTGGGCGGGCTGCTTATGCTTTTTGCATAAACAGTCCGCTTTTGTGCAAAATCAACATATGCGATTGCGATAATTTGCGGATTTTTGAGATTATGACGGACAAAATTCCCGTTTACTTAAACGTTTTCAAAAGTGTAACCCGCCTGTCCGAATATGTTGCAGGGGGACACAGAGTGCGGAAAAATGTCGTAAAATCCCGTAAAACCGACATTTGCGCACTTTTTGTCCTGCTTTGGCGGGATAGTGGGGCAAAAACACGTTTTTTGATTTTGTTTAATCTAACAATTGAAAAAATCTGTGAAATACGCTATAATATACCATAAGGCAGTCAATAGCTGCATATTTCGAGATATATGAAAGGATTGAGTGACCCGATGATGGATAATATTACCCGTGACGAGTTTGAAGGTCTTCTGAAACAGAAGCTTCAGGTTGAATTTAACGTTACCCCCGATGTCGCTTCCGATAATCAGATCTACAAGGCTCTTTGCTCTGTTGTTGTAGATTACCTGAGAAAAAAGCGCAGAAAGTTCACTAACAAGGTTAATTCCCAGGGCAAAAAGCAGGTTTACTATATGTCTATGGAGTTCCTTATGGGACGTTCCCTCAAGACTAACCTCTTTAATCTTCAGATAAATGAGATGGTTGAGGACATTCTCAAGGATTGGAACGTAAGCCTTAACAGAATTTACGAGTACGAGCCCGATGCAGGCCTTGGAAACGGCGGTCTGGGACGTCTTGCCGCTTGCTATCTGGATGGTCTGGCTTCTGACGGTTATCCTGCAATGGGATATTCTATCCTTTATGAATACGGTATCTTCAAGCAGAAGATCGAGGACGGCTGGCAGACTGAGCTTCCCGATAACTGGCTGCCCGGCGGTGAGGTTTGGCTTGTTCCCAAGACAGATCAGTCCATCGACGTTCACTTCGAGGGCGAGCTGCAGGAATACTGGGATCAGCAGTATCACCATGTTTCCTACAAGAACTACTCCACCGTTTGCGCTGTTCCTTACGATATGTACGTTTCAGGCTACGGCAGCGAGGGCGTTTCCGTGCTCAGACTGTGGTCAGCTAAGGCTCCCAGCTTTGATATGGCTATGTTCAACCAGGGCGATTATGCTAAGGCTCTCGGTCAGAACAATATTGCTCAGGCTATCTCCAAGGTTCTCTATCCTAACGATAACCACCTTGAAGGTAAGTCACTCAGACTCAGACAGCAGTACTTTATGTGTGCTGCTTCCGTTGGCGATATTGTTGAGCGTCATATGAGAGTTTACGGCACTCTGGACAATCTCCATGAAAAGGTTGCTATCCACATTAACGATACACACCCCACACTGGCTATCCCCGAGCTTATGAGAATACTGCTGGACGACTGCGGTTACTCCTGGTCCAAGGCATGGCACATCACCACAAACACCTTTGCTTACACCAACCATACCGTTATGGCTGAGGCTCTGGAAAAGTGGGACGTTAATCTTCTCCAGCAGATCTGTCCTCGTATCTATTCTATCATCGTTGAGATCAACAACCGTTACTGCGCAGACCTGTTTGAAAGACTGGGCGACAGCGGAAAGGTTTCCAGAATGTCCATTATCCAGAACAATCAGGTACACATGGCACTTCTCTGCGTTTGCGCTTGCCACAACGTAAACGGCGTTTCCAAGCTGCATTCCGAGATCATCAAGCAGAGCGTGTTCAACAACGAGTACAACGATACTCCTTACAAGTTCAAGAACGTTACCAACGGTATCGCATACAGAAGATGGCTGCTCCAGTCCAACCCCGGTCTGACAAAGCTGCTTGAAGAAACTATCGGTGACGGCTTTAAGAGAAATGCAGCAGAGCTTTCCAAGTTCTCCGCATTTGCCTCCGACGAGTCCGTTCTTGCACGTCTTGCAGAGATCAAGAATGAAAATAAGGACAGATTTGCAGAGTACGTTAAGAAGAACTACGGCGCAGAGCTGAACAAGGACAATATCTTCGATGTTCAGGTAAAGCGTCTGCACGAATATAAGCGTCAGCACCTGAATGCTCTCAACATTCTTGCAGAGTACAACAAGCTGCTCAATAACCCCAATGCTGATTATGTTCCCAAGACATACATCTTCGCTGCAAAGGCTGCTCCCGGATATTACCTTGCTAAGCAGATAATCAAGATGATCTGGGCTATCAGCGAGGAGATCAAGAAGAACCCCGCTATCAACAAGAAGCTGCAGGTATTCTTCCTGGAGGATTACAGAGTTACACTTTCCGAGCTGCTTATGCCCGCTGCTGAGGTTTCCGAGCAGATCTCTCTGGCAGGTACTGAGGCTTCCGGTACAGGCAACATGAAGCTTATGCTTAACGGTGCACTTACTCTCGGTACTCTCGACGGTGCAAACGTTGAGATCAAGGAGCAGGTTGGTCAGGAGAACATCTTCACCTTCGGTATGACCTCCGAGCAGGTGCTTGCTAAGCAGGCTCAGGGCTACCGTCCCGAGGATTACTACAATAACAATGACGTTATCCGTCAGGCTATTGAGAAGATGTATCACGGTATCAACGGCTGCACCTTTGAGGAAGTTGCAAACTCTCTCAGATATAAGGACCCCTACATGGTTCTGGCTGATTTCGATGCTTACCAGTCCGCTCAGCAGTACGTTTCCGAGTGCTACAAGGATAAGAACAAGTGGAACAAGATGTCCCTTGCAAATATCGCAGGCGCAGGCGTATTCTCCGCTGACAGAGCTGTTGAGGATTATGCTCGTGACATTTGGAAGCTTTCCAAGTAATCTTTTTCGGCAACACAATTTTCCCCTCTTCGTCGATTTTGGCGGAGAGGGGATTTTTGCATTTGGAGAGATTTTATCTGTGTGAAGATGTTCCGGAGGCGGTTTCGGTCTGCGGCAAGGTGGTTTCTTCGGGGACGGTGGTCGTTACGGGTTCGGTAACGGTAGTGTGATGATGTGTGGTTTCTTCGGGAACAGCGGTGGTTTCACTTTCCGTTTCGGCGGACGTTTCTGCAAATTTGCCGGTCAGGTCGATGATATTTCCCTGTAAAAGGGGAAGTGTGAAGCCGTTTTCGATAGTCTGGGTAATATCCGCACCTACAAGGCGGTCGTTTACGAAAATAAGGTTTGCGGTGATATTTTCGGGATAGTCGGGGTAGTTAAGGACGGAATATGTAAATATCTCAGCCTCCTGTCCCGCTGATTTTGTCAGGTCAAAGCCCTGTTGAAGCTGAATTTCATTGTAGGCGTTGTAGGCTTCGTTGAATTCGGAGGGGATAGTTATCTTTTCCTGTTCGATGGGGTCGGGGGCGACTATCCAGCCCGCTTTGTTAAGGAAAATCACACGCTCCGAGTTGGAATTCATGGTCAGGGCTTCGTCAAGGTCGTTTTCCTTGTCCGCTTTCATAAATATCCAGATAACACCCGCCGCAATTATAAGAATTATGAGCATAACGGCGGTCTTGACTTTATCCTTCGGCTTGCAGGTCATTTGCAACAGCTCCTTTTCAAATTTTGGTTTACAGTATCATATGCAGGACAAACGTACAAAATGACAAGCTGATAGTTTGTGACAAAATCCGCCGCCGTTCATATGATAAATTGGAAACCTCTACTTGACAAAGGAGTCATACTTATGAATAATATATCACATCTCAGCGACATTTCCGAGGGCGAAACTGCCGTTGTTACCGAGCTTCTGAACAGCGGCGGGATTCGCAGGCGGCTTCAGGATATCGGTCTTATAAGGGGAACGCCTGTAAGCTGCTTTCTGCGGGGGACGGCGGGGGACATTTCCGCATTTCTCATAAGAGGAGCGGTGATTGCTCTCAGGCGGGAGGACAGCGAGCGGGTCATTGTCCGAAAATGCTGAAAGAAGGCGTTTCGTTTCCGTTTTGGACGGAGCGGGACGCCCTGCAATGTTGTTGCAAATATGTAAACGTTTTATTAAATATCCCTCTAAATGCGGTTTAATATGCCATTGTGCAATATAGACAAAAATGTTGGATAAATCACATTCAACCCTACAATTTTGTGCATTATATAGAAATTTGATTTGACAAATTCGTAATTTGTGGTAAAATATTAAGTAACGGTATTTATATTTATAGCTGTTTCGCAAATGACCGAATTATGCACTTTTTTCTCTATATAAAGAAATGGTTTTTGTGAATTTGTGGAAATTATCGGGCGTTTGCGATGAAAGGAGATCATATGTCGAAGATAATTGCTGTAACCTCGGGTAAGGGCGGTACAGGCAAGTCGTCTATCTGCTCTGAGCTGGGCTTCGCTCTTGCAAAGCAGAATAACAGAACGCTTATTATCGAGCTGGACTTCGGTCTGAGATGCCTTGATATTATGCTTGGTGTAAAAAATGACATAAAATACGACCTCGGAAACGTTTTGAAGGGTGAGTGCGATATATACAAAGCTACCACTCAGGTCAAGATCGCAAGCAATTTAAGCATTGTCTGCGCTCCCGAGGATCCCTTTGCGACGGTAAATGCGGAGCAGATCTCAAATATCTGTAACGAAATGAGAAAATACTATGAATACATAATCGTTGACACCTCTGCGGGTACAAACGCAAGCGTTTTCGACGTTGTTGAGCAGTCGGACCTTATTCTGATAAACACAACGCCCGACCCCATTTGCGTGCGTGATGCCCGTACTATGTCCGACGAGTTCTACAAGAGAGGAAATAAGAAGCAGCGTCTTATCATCAATAAGGTGAACAGAGATCTGTTTAATGAGGCTCTTGTTGAGGATCTGGACGAGATCATTGATACCGTCGGCGTACAGCTTATCGGCGTTATTCCCGATGATGACGCTGTTGTTGTTGCAACTGCAAAGGGACAGCCTTTGCCCTCCAATTCCCCCGCATTTAAGGCATTTGACGCTATTTCCAGACGTATTAAGGGACAGGACGTTCCTCTTTCCGTAAAAATAGTATGATTGGATATGCGCAGCAGCTTGATTATTACAACTAATTATTGATGATTTTTTAATACATCTGACTAATTGAAAGGACTGTTTAAAATGAACATAGCACTTATAGCTCACGATTCGAAAAAAGAGCTTCTTGTACAGTTCTGTATCGCATACTGCGGTATTTTATCCCGCCACAACCTCTGCGCTACGGGGACAACAGGCAAACAGGTCGCACAGGCAACAGGGCTTAACATACAGCGTTATCTCAGCGGCTCTCAGGGAGGAGATCAGCAGATAAGCGCAAGAATTTCCTGCAATGAGATCGACCTGCTTATCTTTTTCAGAGATCCTCTGCACCCCAAGCCACATGAGCCCAACGAGATGAATCTGCTCCGTCTTTGCGATGTGCACAACATTCCTCTGGCAACCAATATTGCAACGGCAGAGGCTCTTATCCACGCCCTTGAAAGAGGCGACCTTGACTGGCGTGAGATCGTCAACCCTAGGTAAATATTGCTTTTATTATCCGCATAAACTTCGGTTTGTGCGGATTTTTTGCTTGCATTATCTGTCGAAATGTGTTAGAATGGAATTAACGAGCGAAACGGGGTGAAGCAATGGCAGTTTCCGCACCTGTCCGAAAAACCGAACAGATAGAAGCGTCCGAGAAAAAGCAGCGGATAGAGATACTTGACGCTCTCAGGGGTGCGGGCATACTCTATGTGGTGATCTACCACGTTCTGTATGACCTTCAGTGCATATTTTTCCCCGAAACAGACTGCGGTATCTTCGACCTTAGCAGCCTTTTTATGCGGTTTACGCACATTCTTTTGGTGGGAATGCTTTTCTTTGTTTCGGGGATATGCACGGCGTTTTCCCGTTCGGTGCTGAAAAGGGGATTGTTCATCTTTGCGCTGGGGGAGCTGCTGACCGTCGGGACGTATCTGTTTATGCCCGATATGCTTATCCGATTCGGAGTGCTGACTTTTTTGGGAACGTCAATGCTTTTGTACGGTCTGATAAAGCCCCTTGCGGACAAAATAAATCACCCCGGGCTGTGCATTTTCTGGCTGATACTGTTTTTTATGTTCAGAACAATGCCTTATGACGGCTTTGTGCGGTTTTTCGCGTGGAAAATGTCGGTTCCCGAGGGGCTGTATGAGTACGAATTTCTCTATCCGCTGGGGATAATGAGCGCAAATTTCCGTTCGGCGGACTATTTCCCGCTGATACCATACGGGTTTATTTTTATGGCGGGGACGTCGCTTTCGTCGTACATAAAGGCAAAGCGGGACAGTCTGCCGAGGTTTTGCATGAAAAAAGTTCCGTTTCTTTGCTTTATGGGCAGACACAGTCTGATAATCTACTTTGCACATCAGCCCCTTGCCTTTGGGATATTGGCATTGCTTGATAAATGCTTATAAACAGGTCGCCAAGAATACAGAAATGCTGAATAATTGGCGGTTTCTGCGATTTGACAATTAACTAATTCGAGGTAATATATGGAAAATTTAACGAATATCGGTGTGATAAAAGAGCTTTTTGAACGTCACGGCTTTTCATTTTCAAAGACTCTGGGACAGAATTTTCTGGTAAATCCCGCAGTTTGTCCGAAAATTGCGGAGCTGGGAAACGCAAGGGAGGGCTTCGGCATTATCGAAATCGGAACGGGCGTGGGCGTTCTCACTCACGAGCTGGCAAAGCGTGCGGACAAGGTCACAGCCATTGAAATAGATGAACGCCTTATCCCCATTTTACGGGAAACTCTGGCGGAGCATAACAATGTCCGCATTGTCAACAAGGACGTTATGAACGTTGACCTGAATGCCCTTATTAAGGAAGATTTCGGGGGACTTGAGGTTGCTGTCTGCGCAAATCTGCCCTACTATATCACGTCGCCCATAATCATGATGCTGCTGGAAAGCCGTCTGCCTATCACGTCGGTGACGGTCATGGTGCAGAAGGAGGCTGCCCTGCGTTTGTGCGCCGAGCTTGGGACAAGAGAGGTCGGTGCGGTGTCCGTCTGTGTGAGATATTTTTCCGAGCCTGAGATACTTTTTAACGTGTCAAGGGGCAGCTTTATGCCGCCGCCAAACGTGGATTCCTGCGTTATCAGGCTGAATGTGCGAAAGGAGATACCGTGGGCAGTCACCGATGAAAAGAAGTTTTTCAAGGTGGTAAGAGGGGCGTTCTCGCAGCGTCGGAAAACCATGGCAAACTCCCTTTCTTCGGCACTTTCTTTAGACAAAGCCTATGTAACATCGGTGATCGAGGAGTGCGGACTTTCCCCGTCAGTGCGTCCCGAACAGCTTAAAATGGAGGATTTTATTGCAGTTTCCGAAAGGATAGGTTTATTATGATGAAAAAATTTGCTGCCCTGACAGCTGCCGTTCTGCTTTTGTCGGGCTGTCGGAAAATTGAGGACACTCCCGTTTCCGCCGAGCTGCCAATGCCCGAAACAACGACGGTTTCCGAAACAGAGCCGACCACCGTCACAACAACGGAAACGCTGCCCCCAGAGCCGGAATATGCGGAGATCTCCTTCTTAGCGGTGGGGGACAACCTTATCCATTCCAGCCTTTACAAGCAGGCGGCAAACCGTGCTGCGGAGAAGGGCGAAACGGGTTTTGACTTTGATTATGCGTATAAAAATGTACGGGATATGATAGAGCCTGCGGATATTGCGGTCATAAATCAGGAAACGCTTATCTGCAACGGCATTTACGAGCCGTCAACCTACCCTTGCTTCAATTCTCCGCCCGAGCTGGGGGATTATATGCTTGACATGGGCTTTGACGTGTTCACCATTGCCAATAATCACACGCTGGACAAGGGCACGAAGGGTCTGTCCGCCTGTCTTGACTACTGGAACGACCGTCCGCAGGCTGTTGTGGCGGGCGCATACCGTGACAAGGAGGACGAAAGCCATATCCGCACGCTTGAACGGGAAGGCGTGGTGTTCTCCTTCCTGTCATATACCGAGTCGCTGAACGGTTTGTCTTTGCCCGCAGATTCGCCCCTTGTTATCGGCAGAACGGAGGACGTGGAGCTTATTTGCAGTCAGATAAAGGCTGCAAAGGAGGTTTCCGACCTTTGCGTTGTGTCGCTCCATTGGGGCGTGGAAAATTCCGATATTATCAGCGATTATCAGCGTCAGACGGCGAAAATTCTCGCTGATGCGGGGGCTGACATTATTATCGGAAATCACCCCCACGTGCTTCGCGACATTGAGGTTATCGAGCGTGAGGACGGCGGAAAGACCGTCTGTGCGTACTCTCTGGGAAATTTCATCTCGGCGCAGAACGTTGGACAGAATCTCATCGGCGGGGTGCTTACATTTGATCTGACCGTTAAGCTGGACGATATGACCTATGAGCCGTCGAATATTCAGCTGACGCCCATAATCACCCATTATGACGGAAATTACGGGAATGTCCGTCTTTACAAGCTTTCGGAATATACTCCCGAAATGGCGTCGTCAAACGGTGTGCGGAATTTCTCAAAATTTGATTATGATTACATATTTGCGGTTCTTCAAAAGAATATTAATGCAGAGTATTTAAATGCTGAAAGGATAGATGAAAATGGCGAAATCCAAGGGGTGCAAGACCAAGCTGCTGCTTCTTGAACGGCTTTTTAAGGAGCGCACAGACAGCACTCACACCATCGGTTTGAGCGATATAATGAACGAGCTTGAGAAGCTGGGCATTACCGCCGAAAGAAAGGCACTTTACGACGATATTGATGCTCTTCGGGCTATGGGCATGGACATTCGCCTTAAAGGTCGGGGACGGTATTATTTGGCTGAGAATGTGTTTTCTGCTGCCGATTTAAAGCTTCTGGCGGAGCTTATTGCGTCCTCACGGCTAATTTCGGCGAAAAAATCTGCGGAAATGTGCGGAAAGCTGGAAACTCTGGCGAGCATTTACACCGCTCCCGAGCTTAAAAGAAATGTGTTCGTTGCGGACAGAATGAAGGCGTCCGACGGCGATGTTATGGGTTGCGTGAACGCTGTGCAGGCTGCTGTGGCTGCGGGGGTGAAGCTGAGCTTTAAGTATATCTCCTACATTACGGGAACGGACGTGGTTCTTGCGGAAAATGGGCGGCTGTTCACCGTTTCGCCATTGGGTGTGATACGTTCGGGAGGTGTTTACTACATTGCTGCCGATATGGACGGGGAGGACAGGCTTTTTCGGGCTGACAGGGTGACGGAGCTTGTTACCGAAAAGGAACCGTCCGTCAAGCGGAAGTACAATCCTGCGGAATTTGCGGCGAAAATTGACCCGCTTTACTCGGAAAATCCCGAAACGGTCACAGTGGAATGTGGCGCAGATGCTCCCGCAAGGCTTTATGACATTTTCGGACGGGATATGAGTGTGGTATCTCCCGACGGGGAAACCTATCTTATCTCCGTGAAAACCGCCTTGAACCGTGAATTTTTCGGCTTGATAGCGTCCTTGGGCGGTGGCGCAAGGATAATTCTCCCCGAATATGCGGCGGAGGGATATGAGGATTTTGCAAAAGGACTTGTTGCCGAGGAGGACGAGGAGGACGAGTTTATTTTCTCTTGAAAGAGGTATATTTTACAGAAAATGCCAGCCTAACCGAGAGCACAAATGTTTTGTGAAAAATGCCGTTAAAGAGGGTAGTTTTAACAACAAAAATGTCTGAATAAGATACAAAAAAATACTTTTATTTTTACTGCATTTGTGATATAATAAAATATGCTGGCTGTACAGGGATATTTTTATTACAGCTCGGCAGTTTATGAAAATCAATATCCATGCGATATTTCACATATTATTCAAGGGAGTAATAACTTTGGAGAAATTTATTATCAAGGGCGGACGCCGTCTTGAAGGCGAGGTAACTATAAGCGGTGCGAAAAATGCGGCTGTTGCCATTATCCCCGCTGTAATTCTGTCCGACGAGCCTTGTGTGCTTGAAAATGTTCCTAATATCAGCGACGTTTCCATCAGCCTGCGTATCCTCTTTGAAATGGGCGCAGATGTTAAATATATCGGCAAAAACACCGTCCGTATCGATGCTACGGGCATTAAAGAACCTATCGTTCCTTACGAAATGGCTAGACATATGAGGGCTTCTTACTATTTTCTGGGTTCTCTGCTGGGAAAATATAAGTGCGCAAGAGTTGCCCTGCCCGGCGGCTGCTATCTGGGCGATCGTCCTATCGATCAGCATTTGAAGGCATTTACCGCTTTGGGTGCTGCCTGCGCTATCGACAGGGGAATGGTGGACGCTCAGGCTGAAATGCTGCTTGGTTCGCAGATCTACTTTGACATTGTTTCCGTTGGTGCTACCATAAATGCAATGCTTGCTTCTGTAAAGGCTTCGGGCTTGACAATTATCGAGAATGCCGCAAAAGAGCCGCATATTGTCGATCTGGCAAACTTCCTTAACTCTATGGGCGCAGATATTATGGGCGCAGGTACCGACGTTATTAAGGTAAGGGGCGTTAAGAAGCTCAAGGGTACTACCTATGCTATTATTCCCGACCAGATAGAGGCGGGCACTTATATGGTGGCTGCCGCAGCTACAAAGGGAAATGTGCTTATCAAGAACGTTATCCCCAAGCACCTTGAATCCATTACAAACAAGCTGGAAAAGATAGGCGTGAACGTTGAGGAATATGACGACTGCGTTCGTGTTTCCGTGGACGGTCCTCTTGTTAAGACAAGCATTAAGACCATGCCTCACCCCGGGTTCCCCACCGATATGCAGCCGCAGATATCCACTCTGCTGACTCTTGCGGAGGGTACAAGCATTATTACCGAGGATATTTTTGACAATCGTTTCAGATATGTTGACGAGCTTCGCAGAATGGGCGCAGATATAAAGGTTGACGGTCATGTTGCCATTATTGAGGGCGTGGGACAGCTTATGGGTGCTCCTGTGACAGCTCCCGACCTTCGTGCAGGTGCGGCTCTCATTATTGCTGGACTGGCTGCAAGCGGCGTTACGGAAATTGACGACATCTACCACATTGAGCGGGGTTACGAGGACATTGAAGAAAAGCTTCGTGCTCTGGGAGCGGATATTGTCAAGAAAAACATTCCCGGCGCAGCGGTCAGAAAGGCACTTTAAGGACATGGCAAGGTTTTATCCTTTATTTTCATCAAGCAAGGGAAATTCCGTGTATATAGGCGGACGGGAAAGCGGAATACTCATTGATGCGGGTGTTTCCTGCTCAAGGCTTACCGCCGCTCTGGCTGCCAATAACATTCCTATGTCCGCTGTAAAGGCGTTGTTCATTACACATAATCACAGTGACCATATCAGCGGCGTGAAAAATTTAACAAAGAAATATCCGATTTCCGTTTTTGCGGAGGCGGGGACTCTCGATTATCTGTTTGAAAACGGCTGTATCTACACCGACGGACAGGATATGAAGGGCGTTGTCACAGCCGCAGGAATGGAAATTTCCTGTTTTCACACCCCCCACGACACCCCCGAAAGCTGCGGTTACCGCATAAAGACCTCCGACGGGCGGATATGCTGCGTTTGCACCGATCTCGGATATGTTACGGAAACTGTTCTGGAAAATCTGACGGGCAGCGACCTTGTATATATCGAATCAAATTATGACGAAAATATGCTGAAAATGGGTTCCTATCCCGCTTATTTAAAGGCAAGAATACGCTCAAAGCATGGGCATCTTTCCAACTCCGACTGCGGACAGCTGGCTGCTCATTTGGTGAAAAACGGCACAACACGGCTTATTCTCGGGCATTTATCTCAGGAAAATAACCGTCCCGAAAAGGCTGATGCGGCGGTTTGCGGTGCGCTTTCGGCGGCGGGATTTCAGAGGAATATAGACTACATATTATCTGTGGCAAAGCCTGAGAGCGAGGGCGGTTTTGTTGCATTTTAGCGGAGGGACAGGCTTATGATGACGGTACATCTTGTAACGGTTGGCAAGCTTAAAGAAAAGTATCTTGTTTCTGCCTGTAATGAGTATATAAAGCGGTTGGGTGCATACTGCAATATAGTTGTGGACGAGCTGCCCGAGAGCCGTCTGCCCGATGACCCGTCCCAGAAGCAGATAGAAAACGCCCTTGCCGATGAGGGTAAGAAGATGTTGAAGCTTATTGAGAGCAGAAAAAGCTGCTACAATATCGCCATGTGCATTGAGGGAAAAATGCTTTCCTCGGAGGAGCTTGCGCTGAAAATCAAGCAGGTTTCCATAAACGGTCTTAGCTTTATGAATATTTTTATCGGCAGCTCCTTTGGTATCTCCGAGGAGGTCAAGAAGGCTTGCGATTTGCGGCTTTCCATGTCCCCCATGACCTTCCCACATCAGCTGGCAAGGGTAATGCTTCTGGAACAGCTTTACAGGGCGTTTTCCATTAATGGGAACGGGAAATACCACAAGTGATGCTTAATGTGGAGAGTGGAAAGTGAAAAGTGGAGTTATTAGTGTTTAGAGTTGAGTGTTGAATTAGTTTGTGTTACCAACGAAGTATTGTAGGGGACGGGTTTCCCGTCCCGTTGGTACGCTGTTCTTTACGGTGCTGCGGCATCAAATGTTGTCACCGGATAAGCCTGCGAAATAGGTGTGTGAAAAAGTGGAGTTATTGGTGTTTAGTGTTGAGAGTTGAATTTTTATTTTAAAAACACTTGACAAATGGAAATGATTGTGTTATAATCGGTTTCAGCGTTTGGAAAAAATTATATGAAAGGAAGTGAACGGCTATGACAAATATTATCATTATCAAGAATCGGGTAAAGCTGAAGGCTGTTCACGTATTTTCGAAGAGATTTTGATTTTTCCGTTCAAAAATTGTGACATTTGCGCTTCTTCGGTTTTGTCCGAGGGAGCTTTTTTTATTTGAACAAAAGGAGATGGCAAAATGAATCTGTTCAAAAAATCCGAGAAAAAGGACGAAAACACCGATGAATTTCACCGTGAATACGGCGTTATCAGCAATATTCGCTACATAATGTCGGCGTTTGTGAAATACAGAAAATCGCTGATATTTTTCCTTGCTGCGGGCGGTGCGGCTGCGGCGTCTATGTCCTATATATGGAGCTTTATAGGCAAGCTGGTCATTGATATGATAGAGCGGCAGATGAAGTCCCCGAGCAGCGATATTAAGCCGCTTTTGATGCTGGTGGGCGTTTCCACGGCGGTGGAGCTGTTCTTTATGTGGCTGAATACGCTTTCGCAAACGAAGCTTGGCATTGGCTTTACCTATGTCAGAATGATGCTTGTAAAGGAGCGTATTGCAAAGAGCCTGTCCATGGAATATGAGGCGCTGGAAACCCCAGAAATGCTTGACCGTTTGCAGAAGGCAAAGCGTGCAACGGCGGGGGACTGGCAGGGCGTTCAGGGAATGATGACCTACATGCAGACCATGGCGACATACGTTGTTTCGGTCATTGTTTCGACGGTCATAATGGCGACCTACAAGCCTATGGTAATCCCCATAGTAGGCGTTCTGGCACTCATACAGTTTCAGTTTTTCGAGTATATCCGCAAGAAGGACAAAAAGGAAATGTGGGACGCTATGATGCCCCATTGGCGCAAGCTTGACTATATGGAAACCGTCACCACCGACTTTTCCTTTGCGAAGGATATCCGACTTTTCGGAATGAAAAATTATCTCAGCAAAAAGCAGAAGCAGGTGTTCGACACGGAGCTTTCCCATTGGAAAAAGTCCCGTCAGTACTGGATATACAACTCGCTTTTTGCCCACGGAATGGTGCTTATCCAGAACCTTATCATTATGGGAATGTTAATTTACAGCGTTGTTTACGAGGGGCTTTCCATCGGTAATTTCTCGCTGTATTTTGCAAGCTCCACGGCATTTTCGGGGGCTGTCAATCAGATACTTATGGCAGTTTCCGCACTGAGGGAGCGTTCGGCGCAGACAGATGATTTCAGAAGCTTTATGGATATTCCGTCCGCAGACGCTTCGGGAACGGTGAAAAAGCCGCCCGTTCCCCGTTCGGACAGATACGAATTTACATTTGAAAATGTTTCCTTTAAGTACAAGGGACAGGAATCTTATGCGCTGAAAAATGTGAATATAACCATTTCCCAGGGCGAAAAGCTGGCTGTTGTGGGGCTTAACGGAGCGGGTAAGACAACATTTATCAAGCTGCTGCTTCGGCTGTATGATGTCACCGAGGGGCGAATCCTCATAAATGGCGTTGATGTTCGGGAATATGACAGGGCGGACTATTTCAGCCTGTTTGCGCCCGCTTTTCAGGACGTAATGGTGTTTGCGTTCCCTATGTCGGAGAATGTTTCCATGAAGGAGCCGTTTAACACGGACAAGGAGCAGGCGGAGAAAATGCTGCGTTCTGCGGGTCTGGGCGAGAAGATAGACAGCCTTGAAAAGGGCGTTGACACGGAGCTTTTGAAGGTTTTGTACGATGACGGCGTTGACCTTTCGGGCGGCGAAAAGCAGAAGCTTGCTCTGGCGAGGGCACTTTACAAGGACACGGACGTGGTGGTTCTGGACGAGCCTACCGCCGCTTTGGACGCTCTTGCGGAGTACAGACTGTACCAAAGCTTTGACGGGCTTATCGGCGGGAAAACTGCGGTTTACATCTCACATCGTCTGTCGTCAACACGTTTCTGCGACAGGGTCGCAATGTTTGCAAAGGGCGAGCTTTTGGAAACGGGAACTCACGACGAGTTAATGGAGAAAAACGGCGCATATGCGGAAATGTTCCGTGTTCAGGCACAGTATTACGTTGAGGACAAGGACGTTATCCTTGCGGAGGGAGGTGTTTCGGTTGAATAAGGAAAACAAAACGGCGGCGGTCATCAAATATTTTTTTCCCGATGCATGGCGGAAAACTAAGGGCTATTTCATTCTGTCCGTCATAAATCTGCTTATTGCGGCGGCGATACCCTTTGTGGACATTTACTTTCTGCCGCTGCTGGTGGACTCTATGACTGCCGAGGTCAAGGACATTCGGACAATACTTTTTTACGGCGGTGCCATGGTGTTCTTTGATATACTTTTGCAGGTGTTAAACAGCACATTGTCCGTTCAGCTGGAGAAGTATGCGGACTTCTTTCTGAACGATTCCTCTGTGGAAATTTCCCGAAGATGTATGGAGCTTGACTTTGCCCTGACGGAAAACAAGGAAGCTCTTGACCAGATAAAAAAGGCAAGGGAAGGGCTTAACTGGTCGGGGGGCGTTCACGAGATTGCAAAGGCGTTTTTCAGCATCATCTCAAACGGTCTGAGAATATTCGGTGCGGCTGCGGTGCTGGCGGTGAATGCGCCCTTGCTGCTGCTTCTCATTGCTGTTTTGCTTACGGCAAGCACCCTTATCAACCGCAAAAAGAACGACATCGACATAAAGAATTTCACCGAGCTTTCGGGAATAAACCGCATTTTCGGGCATATTTGCTGGGAGATGGAGGATTTTCGCTACGGCAAGGACATTCGTCTTTACGGCGCAGCGGGAATGATGATTGAAAAGGCGTCCCAGCAGATAAACAAGCTCAACGATTATTGGAAAAGGATAAACGACAAGAAATTCCCGCTGAATATCCTGGACATTATCGTTACGGCGGCAAGGGATTTCGGAACATATCTTTATCTGGGATTTCTGGCGATTATGGGGAAGATAACTATCGGAACATTTTCTCAGCTGCTGACGGCGGGCGGTTCGCTGAATACTGCATTACAGGGAATGGTGTTCGGCTTTCAGGACATTGTAAAGCGCAGCAGCTATGCCTATGAGATAGTGAAATTTATGGAATATCAAACAACAAATCCTAAAAAAATCGCCCATTAGC
>CAMCRP010000025.1 GCA_945877315.1 uncultured Ruminococcus sp.
TCCAATTTGCAAACCCTGTTGCGTCGATTTTAGCTTGTGAAGACAAGTTCTCAGATTTTTTGCATTCACCAAATTTCGGTTTTTCTATTAGTATATTGCCTTGTAAAATAGGAATTTTAACATTACTCAAAGATTAAAGTTTCCTGATGAGAAAATTCTAATTTAGTATTTTTGTTAGGATTCATCAACAACATTAACGTACCTTGCTCTTTTGTCCCTATTTGTGTTGTCATTGCCAAAGAACGATATGGTCGAAAGCCGCATCTTGTCTGAACTCGTTTAGAGCGTTCATTAAAGTTATAATAACCGCAAAGCAGAAAATCATAATCCAATTCATTGAACAAATAATCTATAACTGCATTTATAGCTTCGGGCATGAGTCCTCTTCCCCAATAGTCTTTACTTAAAACATAACCCAATTCTCTGCCGTAGTAATCTTTGAATTCTGTTAAAGCATCTTCTAACCCATATTTTTCTATGCCAACAGTACCGATCACTTTATTATTTTCCTTCAAGCAAATTGCAAATACTTTATCATTATTGATAAATGAATTCATAATTTTCTGAGATTCATCAATACTTTCATGATGTTTCCAGCCTGCCATCTCACCAACGCCTTCGACAGACGCATATTCATAAAAATCTTCCAAATCTGTTTGTTTGAATGATCTAAGAATGAGCCTTTCTGTTTCAATTACTTTTCCGTTTATTCTGAAATCAGCATTCATATTTTCACCTTTTTCATTATGTTTCGATTTGTCGAGCAGATAAACATCACATTTTATTCCATTATACCCCAAATTCAAGATATAGTCAAGCAGCGTAAATGGAAAGTATGTGTCAAGTAAAAGTAGGCAACAATTTGTGATGTACCGTATTTTTTCCTGTCCTTACCCTGAAGCTTGAGCCAATCACCGTCAGCTTCTTCATACAGAATCTTGCTTTCCCCAGAGCCTGCTGCAGCAGGCTCTGGGGAAAGAGCTATTGCTCGTTCTCCTGCCTTCTGCACAATATTCCAGACTGCCTGATGGGTTATGTTCTGCGCTGTTGTTGAGGATATACTTTCAGCTGTTTCACGGTATGACTGATTACAGATCATTTCCTCAATAGTTTTGCACAGATCTTCATCAACCAACCCGATACAGCGTGAGGACATTGCTTCATCAAGCAGAAAAACATGAGTGTTGTCTTCTGTGTCAAAGTAGATTCTGCGTTCATACTCAATAGTGCCAAGTTTGGTTTTTACTGATGTTTTTCGTAAACCTTTTGCTCGATACCGCTTTTTATCTCTTTGTTCAAGAAGCTCGCAGTCCAGCTTTTCCATATGCTGTCTTACCATATCTCTTCCGCTTTCCATTACTGCTGAAAAGGCTTTTTCCACTAATCCCATAAAGTTTTCAATTTTTTCATTGTCTATTTCGATTTTATATGTTATACTCATTTTATGGTCACTCGCTTTCTATGTTTTAGCTCAATTACATTTTAGCACTTTGTGACCTTGAAGGCAACCGGTTTCGGCTGCCTTCTTTTTTTGCTTGCCTACTTTTATTTTACACTAAGTTTTTGTTTAAATAGCCCTATATCCATTCCATAATCTGCTCGAATTTATAAAAATATCCAAAATCAGATAAAACCTATTGACAAACTAGTATTTATAGGTTATTATAATAACAAGCTAAATCCTACCAAACAAATAGGTTGAATATCACACTAAACACTCATTAATCACGGGAATCTCTCGACGTAAAAACCATATATGCAAGTTTTCACGCCGATTTCTTCTCCAGGATTTTAATGGCATTTAGTATTAAATCTATAATACCGAAAGGGAGTAATAATATGAGCGATTTTACAGGAAGAAACCTTAAATTTGAAACCAAGCAGCTTCACATAGGACAGGAAAACGCAGACCCCGTTACCGACGCAAGAGCCGTCCCCATTTACGCAAGCACATCATTTGTTTTCCACAACTCTCAGCACGCAGCCGACAGATTTGCCCTTAAAGACGCAGGCAACATCTACGGCAGACTTACCAATCCCACACAGGACATTTTCGAGCAGAGAATTGCTGCTCTTGAAGGCGGCGTTGCAGCTCTGGCGACTGCTTCGGGTGCTGCTGCTATTGCCTACACTATCCAGAATCTGGCAAAAGCAGGCGACCATATCGTTGCCGCAAATACAATTTACGGCGGTACATACAATCTTCTTGAACACACCCTTCCCGATTACGGCATAACAACCACTTTTGTTGACCCCGACGATGAAGCCGCATATGAGAACGCAATTCAGGAGAACACAAAGGCAATTTACATCGAAACTCTGGGCAACCCCAACTCCAATGTTATCGACATTGAGAAGCTGGCAAATCTTGCCCACAAGCACAAGATACCTCTGGTAGTTGACAACACATTCGGCACACCTTACCTTATCAGACCTATCGAGTACGGCGCAGACATCGTTGTTCATTCCGCAACAAAGTTCATCGGCGGACACGGCACAGCTATCGGCGGCGTTATCGTTGACAGCGGAAAGTTTGACTGGGAGGCAAGCGGAAAGTTCCCCTCTCTCACAGAACCCAATCCCAGCTATCACGGCGTAAGCTTCACAAAGGCAGTCGGTCCCGCTGCATTCGTTACAAAGATTAGGGCTATCCTTCTGAGAGATACAGGCGCAACCCTGTCCCCCTTCCACGCATTCATCTTCCTGCAGGGCCTGGAAACTCTGTCATTGAGAGTGGAAAGACATGTTGAAAATGCCCTCAAGGTAGTTAATTTCCTGAATAATCACCCTAAGGTTGAAAAGGTAAATCATCCCTCGCTTGCAACGGGCAGACAGAAGGAGCTTTACGACAAATATTTCCCGAACGGCGGCGGTTCCATCTTCACCTTTGAGATAAAGGGCGGCGAGGAGGACGCAAAGAAGTTCATCGACAATCTGCAGATCTTCTCTCTGCTGGCTAATGTTGCGGACGTTAAATCCTTGGCTATCCACCCCGCTTCCACAACCCATTCTCAGCTGAACGGCGCAGAGCTGGAGGAACAGGGTATCAAGCCCAACACCATCAGACTTTCCATCGGTACGGAGCATATTGACGATATTATCTTCGACCTGGAGGAAGCTTTTAAGGCTATCTGATAAATCATAAAATATTTGTCCTCAGACAGTTTTTCGTAAAATTGTCTGAGGATTTTTTTGCGGAATATTACAGGATTTTCGGAACACAATAAGTAAAAAAGCGAAAGGAAACCGTCTATGAATTATTCCGAAGAATCTCTGAAAAAGCACTATGAATGGCGGGGAAAAATTGGCATAGAATGTAAGATACCCCTTGAAACCCGTGACGACCTCTCCCTTGCCTACACTCCCGGTGTTGCCGAGCCATGCCTTGAGATAAACCGTGACCCCGAGAAAAGCTTTGAACTGACTGCCCGTTCCAATCTCGTTGCTGTTGTCACTGACGGAACGGCTGTCCTCGGTATGGGGGACATCGGTGCGGAAGCCGCCATGCCTGTAATGGAGGGAAAATGTGCTCTGTTCAAGCATTTTGCCGATGTGGACGCTTTCCCTGTCTGCATTAAGTCGCAGAATGTGGACGAGATAGTGAACACCGTCAGACTTATTTCGGGCAGCTTCGGCGGCATAAATCTGGAGGACATTTCCGCTCCCCGCTGCTTTGAAATTGAGGAAAAGCTAAAGGAATTCTGCGAAATTCCCGTTTTCCACGACGACCAGCACGGCACGGCAATTGTGGTTCTTGCCGCCCTGATAAATGCGTTAAAACTGACAAACCGAACCATTTCCGAAACAAAGGCTGTCATTAACGGTGCAGGTGCGGCGGGACTTGCCATAGCCCGTCTGCTGATGTCTGCGGGACTGAAAAATCCTATAATCTGCGATCGAACGGGTGCGATCTACAAGGGCAGAAACGGTCTGAACAGCCAAAAAGCCGACATTGCCGAGGTGACAAATCTTCACAGAAAAAGCGGGACATTGGAGGACGTTCTGGTGGGTGCCGACCTGTTTATCGGCGTTTCCTCTCCCGATTGCGTAACCGAAGAAATGGTGCGTTCAATGGCGGAAAAGCCCATAATTTTTGCGCTGGCTAATCCCCGTCCCGAGATAATGCCCGATATTGCTAAGACTGCGGGTGCTGCAATTGTGGGCACGGGACGGAGTGATTTTCCCAATCAGATAAACAATCTCCTTGCTTTTCCGGGAATTTTCCGAGGTGCGCTGGACGTTCGTGCAAAGGAGATAACCGAAGAAATGAAGTCCGCCGCTGCATATGCAATTGCGTCGTATATCCCCGAAAAGGAGCTGTCCCCCGACCGAATTATCCCCGACCCCCTTGACAAGGGCGTTGCGAAGGCTGTTGCAAAGGCGGTCACGGCGGCTTATAAGCAATAAATTAAAAAAGTGCCGTCCCCAACTCGGAACGGCGCTTTATGTTATTTACGAAAACCGAAAATCAGCCGAGAACCAACATAGCCATATCGCCGTTGTTACCCTCGCCGGCATCCTTGATGATCTTAACAACTTCCCTGACAATTTCTCTGGGAGTATTGTGGAACTGATAGGAGAACATTGCAACTGCGTAGGCAAAGTCGGAATCGTCCTTGTCCTTCATATAGCAGGTCAGCATTACCTTGATAGCATTGTAAAGTGCGCAGTAGAACACATAGTTGTCCCATACGGAAATGGAAGGATCCGCAAATGGCATGGACAGCGACCAGAGGTAGTTGACCATAATATTCTCGATATAATGCTCTCTGCCCTTTAAGAAGTCTGTATAGAAGGACTTTTTCAGCTCGAAATAGTTCTTAACGTGGCCTTCGATATCCTCCTTGGTAGCCTCCTTGGATCTGTCAATGCCGAGGTTAGCGTAGATGGTGTTCATTATCTCGCCAAACTGCGGATTTGTGTTGAAAATATCCAGCAGGGACAGACCGTCGTTCATGCTGTAATCAAGTGCGGGACGCAGTTCGGCAAAATATGCCAGAACGTCGCTGTAATCCTCTCTTGCGATAAACTGAGAAACGAATGCGGGGATAGCCTCAGCCTGATTTCTGTCGATGATCTCCTGAACTGCCTTGATAGCGTAGTTCAGCACCAACATTCTCTTTTCAAAGGCTGCTTCACGACGCTGGAGAATGTTCATCATCAGCGTTTTAAGAGGCCAGTAATACTGGAGAAGGGGGAACAGCGCAAGCTTTTCCTTGTTCTGCTTTTCGTAAGCGGCGTCACGCTCAGGGTCGGGCTTGAGATTGTACATCTGGAAACTAAGCTTTTCCTTATGAGCCATCAATCTCATAACGGTATCGACGTTATTGAGGGTGAAAACATACTCGGCTGCTGCGGGGGTGAAGATTATCTCACAGGGAATGTCGCCCTCCTTTTCCCTGTCCCAGCTTTCGGTATATTCTTTATAGAAATCGGGTGCTATCAGTGGATATGACATTTAAATTCCTCCAGAAAATTTCATATTAAATATGGATTACTGCGAAAATACGCACAATTTCCCGCAGAAATCTATAAACAATACTATTATACCACATAAATTGAAGAAAAGCAACACATTTTTCGATTTTTTTTATTACAGCCGAAAATTGCTTATTTTCGAGCTTACAAAATGATGACCAGCGTACCCGCAGTTATCAGCAACGCACCTATTATGTCCTTGACGGAAAACTGCTCCTTTAGGACAACAAATGACAGTATCATGGTAATAACAAGGCTGAATTTGTCCACGGGAGCAACCTTTGAAGCGGGTGCATTCTGAAGTGCCTTGTAGTAGCAGAGCCAGGAGATGCCCGTGGCAAGTCCCGAAAGAACGAGGAAGATCCAGCTTTTTCGGTCAATGTCGGCAATGCCCCGCTGTTTTCCCGCTATAAAGACCATTCCCCATGCCGCCGCAAGGACGACAACAGTTCGTATGGCGGTGGCAAGGGTGGAGTCCACCTTGTCAACGCCGATTTTCGCAAATATTGTGGTAAGTGCCGCAAATAATGCGGACAATGCTGCATATAACAGCCACACGTTAAAGACCTCTTTTCAAAATCTCAGCCGAATATACACTCCGCTTCTTCGTATACCCTGACAGTAACCGGTAAATGACTTGCAGCTGTCAGTGATCTATCAAAAAACTGACATGATATTTTCCGCCGTGATGCTTGCGGACTGTTGCCTATAATTTTACAAGAACATTATATCACCGAATATGACTGTTGTCAACGAAAAATGAGCAGCTGATATTTTCTTATTCCCGAAAGGCGGTGATACATTGGACAAAATGAAACAGTACTGCGGCAGGCGTTTCGCAGACTGTTCGCTATGCTGTTTTCTTGATCAACTGCTGTACCCAACACCCGCAAACGCCGATATAGAGCCATTCCACAAATTCCGAACGACAGAGATGTCGGTCATTTTTTATACTTTTCCAATTGAAAAGTGGACTTATTACAGATAATGTGATATAATTATAGCAATCGACAAAATTATTTTTACTTTGATTGTAATTTGAGTCAGATATATATTTCTACCCGCCTTCGGGGGTAGAAATATATATGACGTTTACTATGGTTAGCTTTTCCGCATTACATCAATGCTGTTTTGCTGATAACTGCTAAATAACTTTTTGAAACTTATCAAATTGCACAAAAATTTGTAAGATATTTTTCCGCTTTGGAAGACTCATTGTCCTGATTTTTACACATAAAATATGTTAGAATGTATTATGTATAGCGAAAGTTGTCAAATCGGCATTTATTTAACAGATAAAGCCACCTTTTGAATTTACAAATATTTACAATAATTAGAGGAAATTAATATGGGAATCAAAATTACCTCAACGACCTGCCCTAACTGCGGTGCAAATCTTCCGATAGAAGAAGGCAGAAATCAGATGTTCTGTTCCTATTGCGGCACAAGCATAGTTATTACTAACGAAAACGAGCACATCTACCGTGTAGTTGATGAAGCCGATGTTATTCATGAGGAAACGGAGCAGATGGTTCAATTAAGAAGAATAGAATTGGAAGAACAGCGTTTGCAAATGGAACAGCAGCGCATGCAGAGCAGAGAAAAAAGCAAAGCAAAAACGACCAAAATCCGAGTATTCTTCGGAATAATTGCAGCCATTACGGGTCTTATCGGCCTAAATTCCATGTCCACTATCCTGCTAGTAACAGCTGCTGTTTCATTAGCTATTTGCATTAAATTGGGAGAAGATTCAAGCTCTGGCGGAAACACAGTTGATGCGAATAATAAAGCGAAAATCCCTTACGGCATTTCCGATTATGAAGATAAGAACTATGTTGTTATTTCTGAAATGTTCAGAACCTCGGGATTTACCAATGTAAAATGCGTTCCATTAAATGATCTGACTACAGGACTGCTAAGTAAACCGGGTACTGTAGAATCGATTATGATCAACGGAAAAGCTATAAGCGCAGGCGGAAGAAAGGTTGATGCCGATTCTGCGGTGGTGATCTCATATCATAGTTTCAGATAAGGGGTAGTTATTATGAAATGCAGTAAATGCCAAGCAGAGCTTCTTCCGGGAGTATCTTTCTGCCGTGAATGTGGTCAGAGGGTTACTCCACAGGTTTCATTTTGCCGAAACTGCGGCAATAAAGTTGATGAGAACTCTTTATTCTGTTCCAAATGCGGAACAAAGCTGTTATTGCCCGAACAAAATAATGCGGATAATCCCCAGCCTGTGAATACCACAAATTCCGTTTCTCAGCCCAATGTAAATCCCGACAACGGAGCATATACATCTTCTTCGCCGAGCCAACACGGAGTAGATCTCAGAGGCAATAATACTGCAGCACCGTCAGATGAATTCAGCGACAAGCTCAAAAGAGCATTACTGAAGTTCTGGAATTCAATTGATACCTTTTGCAAAGCAGTTACAGTGTTTTCTGTGGTTGTCGTTTTGCTTCCTGTCGGTGCATTGATAGCTAATAAGAATTATCCGATAATAATCTCGGTAATTTAGGCATTGGCACTTACAGCCGCCGTACTTCTCCATAAAAACGTTATTAAGGTCAATAAATCGTGGATAAAGTACATAGTATTGGTCGGAGCTGCTGCACTAACGGTTTTGAATGTTAAGAGCTTTTCGTTTGTACAGAAAAAAGAAGAGATACCGCAAAGCAGTCCTTCCGTTGAGCAGGATATAGCAGCAAGCACAGAAGCCACCACAGAGGCTGCCACAGTATCTGCGGCTATAACATCGGCAGAAATGGATTCTCAGTCAGGCGAACAAGTAGATTCAGAAGCTTCTGACGATGATAAAATGCAGGAAAGCAGCACCTCTCTTAGCAAAAGTCCTCAGAAAAACGGCTTTTCGCCGACAGGTAATATACGAGTAATTGTTGGCAATTACGTCTTTGACGTTCCGTCATATTGGAAATCCGAAACTAATGAAAATGATCTTTACAGAGCATATTCGGAAACCGCAGGTAAAGTGGCTATGCTCGAAATATCAGCAGATTACGATGAGAAAGATCCCGTCACATATGACATTTTAAAGAAGGAAACCGATGAAGGCTTAATGGCTATAGCAATTGAAAGCATGTTTGACGAATGTCATCTGAAAATAACAAAATTATTTGATAACGGAAAAATCACAGGTTTTGTTTATTATTTTGATTTTACTCACGAAGGATTAAGCGGAACAGGAAGTATTTTGTACTATCCTTCTGAAAGTGATAACAAGTGGATGTCAGTTTGTTTTACACAGACTGATAATACCGAATACTCCTACGACAATGATGTTGAAAAAATAATGAAATCTATAACTCCAAAAGCATCCTATTCAGAAAATATTTCTGTTCCGACAACTCAAAGCAGCGGAAATTATACGGTCAACAGCTGCAATGATCTGGCGAAAATTCTGTCAATGAAAGAAACATTGGCACCCGAATACAGCGATTTTGCCACAAAATACAGAGGTGCGGTAATTGAATTTGATGCAAACGTGGCATATCTTTGTAATCACGAAGGCTACAATAATCGATATGATTTGTTGATCTCCGCAGGAAATTACGACCCAAACCATCAAATAGGTCCTAACTTCAAATTTGAGGACGTTAGCATGTCAGATATGAATGCAGATGATACTATCAGAGTCGGAGATAATGTCAGAATTGAAGCTAAAGTAGTTAAGTTCGATTCCAATTCAGAGCTATTCTATTTAGACCCTGTTTCAGTGACACATCGGTAATCGTTTCAAAATAATATCCTGACCCAAAAAGCAAACGCATGAAAACTCCCGTAATAGAAGTTTTCATGCGTTAATTTTTCGTAAATTTTGTTGCCTTAATGGTAACTTTCTACCTATTTTTATCAATAATACTAATACTAATAACCAATAAAATATAGAAAAAAAATCTGCACAAAAACCATATACGCAAGTTTTTGCTTGATTTTTTTCACTTTTTAATTGGTTATTAGTATAAGAAAATACTGATCAATGGGGTTTCACTAGAACAAAGGAAAACGCCCATTCTACGTTGTTTGCGTAAAATAGGCGTTTTTTAAATGGTGGAGATGAGGAGAATCGAACTCCTGTCCGAAAGCCGATCCATACGAACTTCTACGGGCGTATTCCGTCATTTGCGTTCCCTTGCATCAGCGCCGACGGACAGGCTCAGATGCTTGGTAGTCTGCTGATACATCAGAGGAGCGCAGACGAATTCCCCAGACGTTCACCGCTAGTCGACGCCCGAATCAGAGACCGCGGTACTTCTCTGTCGGACGAGCAGCAATTAAGCAGCTGCTAATTCAAAATTAGAGTTGTCGTTTAAATTTATAAACGTTTGCCCCGTTTAAAGAGATGAGGCGACCTCTGCCCGCTTATCGAACTTCACAACCCCCGTCGAAACCTTTACATCCCCGTTAATGGTTGCGTTCCTTAACGGCTCTTTCGATCTCACGCTTGGCATCTCTGGAAGCCATATCGGCACGCTTATCGTGAAGCTTTTTACCCTTGCACAAGCCCACCTGAACCTTGACTCTCGAGCCCTTGAAATACATAGAAACAGGTATCAGCGTAAGTCCCTCCTGCTTCACCTTGCCGAAAAGCCGCATTATCTCGTTTTTGTGAACAAGCAGCTTTCGTGTCCTCATAGGGTCCTTGTTAAAGATATTGCCGTGGTCATATGGAGAAATGTGCATCTGCTTGACGAACAGCTCGCCGTCCTCAATGGAACACCAGCTGTCCTTCAAATTTACCCCGCCCTGACGGATAGACTTGACCTCCGTACCCACAAGTTCAATGCCTGCTTCAAGGCTTTCGATAATAAAGTATTCGTGCCGCACCTGACGGTTTTCGGCAATCGTTTTGAAATTTTCCTTATCCATGGTCGGCACTCCTTTCATCTTTTGGGTAGTAACCTATTATATCACAAGTGTTTGGATTTGTCAATAGTTTTTCAAAAAAATTTGCCGAAGCCCGATTTAACGAGCCTCGGCATGGTTATGGAAACGCCCGCCCGGATACGTCACTCAGTAATGAAAATATCCATTAAATAGGCGTTTCCCTATTTTTGTAAAATGCTGTATCAGATACCAAATCTTGCCACGAGGTCAATGCACTCCTGTGAGCCCACAAAGCCTGCAAGCACGTCCTCACGTGTCGCACCGTTTGCCATTCTGTTGAGCCAGTCTTCCTTTCCTGCGGGATCGGCTTCTCTGTCAAAGAATGTGCGGTACATTACATCAACAAATTCCTCATTAGAAAGATTTTTGTCAAGGAATTCCTGAGAGAAAATGAAGTTGTATGCCAGCTGATACAGGTCGTGATTTGCAAGGTAGCTGCCTGTATGGTCATTCAGTCCGTTTACGTCGTAAGCTCTGCCCATAGCCTTGGTGTAAAGTCTGGACACAAAGGCTGTAAGTTTGGAACTCTTGTCACGGTTTTCGGTGGGTTCCCAAGTTCCTCGGGTGATGCCGTATTCTGCACAAATCTCGGTAAATTCATTGGACTGTGTAAAGCCTTGGAAAATATGTCCGATGGAGCAGCCGTTATCAAGCACCGCCGTCCAGTCTGCCAGACCTGCGGGGTCTGCTTCTCTGTTCAGGAAGGTCAGGTACATTCTCTTAACTCTGTCCTCGTTGGAAATAGGCAGCTCGGCAAATTCGGAGCTGAATATAAAGTCATATGCGACCTTGCAGGCGGATTCGCCGTTTTTAAGATTGTCGGTGTGAGTGGTCTTGTTTCCGTCAGAGGGACGATTAAGGATATTCTGATAAAGACGCTCAACGAAAGCGGAAATATCTTCCTCGGAAGCGGGCTTGTTCTCACGCAGCAGAGTGAATCCAATCCATTTTCCGTTTCCGCAGTTGTAACCGTATGTGATTCGATCAGCTGTAAAGTTTGTCAGGGTATTGGTTGCGGCATCATAGGTTGCACCATTCCACTTTGAAACCTTTGATGGGTCAAAGCTTCCGGGAAGCTTGTCAAGAGAAAAGCTGTTTACTTCTCCGATCTTATAAGAATTATTTTTGGTATTATCATACCAGGCATAATCACTGATATTGGGGCTGTTGCTAAGGTCAATGCTTGTTATCCTATTATAGGTGCATACAAAATCTGTCAAAGACGGACAATTAATATTAATAACCTCAAGCTGAGAATTATTTGAGCACACAAACTTTTTCAAATTATTATTATTTGCCGTAATACTTGTGAGCTGCGAATTTCTTTTGCATGTAAACTCTTCCAAAGAAGCACAATTGCTTATATCAATGCTCTTCATCTCATCGAGAGATTGTAAATTAAGCTTTTTTAATGCCGTATTAGCACTCAAATCAAGACTTTTTATATCGGCGTAATAAAGTACTAATTTTTCCAAAGCAGTATTGGCACTAAGGTCAAGCTCTGTAATTGCACCGGAACTGCAGTTTAATTCTTTTAGGTTTGAATTTTTACTTACATCAAGACTTTTGACTCTACAATTAACCGTTAAGGATTTGAGTTCTTCCAAGTACTCTATTCCCTGCAGCGAACTGATTTTAAGGGATGAGCTTAAGTTCAATTCTCGGATATTGGTCATTTCCCAGTAATCCAAATACCCGCTATCATCAGTGTCATAATTTTTTTGAATATATTCTGCTAAAAAGGGATCGGGAAAACGAACGTTGATATTCACATTGGACCAATTTTGTATTGAGTTTGATTTTTGCGGTTCAATCGCAGCAATTTCCCCTAAAAGCTCATCTGCCGCAGCAGCCCCTACCGAGCCTAAGCAGGACACTGTCATTGCCGCCGCACAAACCGCTGCTGCAATTCTTCTTTTTTTACTCTTCATTTTTAAAAACCTCCACATCAAAATTTTGCCTTTAATTTGAAAATATAGGCACAGTTATAAGTATAAGATATAACGAAAAACATTTCTATGCAAAAAAAAAAAAAAAAAAAACAAACTTTTTGTGAATCGAATTAAAACTCGGACGGTTTTTAAAAGAAATGTTCGATTTCAACAACCTCGCCGCAAAACAAAAAACGGCACCGCCAAAGCAATGCCGTTTTAACCGATAGGCTTAAAGAGATCCGTGTGTCTTTTCTCGGGAAGACCGTCGCCCATAGCCTTTTTCATTTCTTCCTTATTATGGTACATATTGCTGTCCGCCCGACGGAAAACGCTCATATAATTGTCGTCGTCGGAGGTGTACTGCGAATATCCGCTAGCCACCGAAACAGGCAGCCTTGCCTGCGCAGAATTATTGAAACGCTCCACATTCTTCGCAAAGTCGTTCAGCAGCTCACTGTACATCGCCGCATTATCGTCCTCAAGAATAACGCAGAATTCGTCGCCGCCTATGCGATAAATGCCGTTAGGCTCGAAGGTTTCCCGAATAAGCTTGCTTGCGGAGGTAATGAGAATATCACCGAAATTGTGTCCATAGCTGTCATTAACTTTTTTCAGATTGTTGACATCAAAAACAATAACGGTAAATTTTGGAATACTCTTCCTTATCTTTCCATTTAATTTCATAACAGCTTCACGATATGCCGCAGAATTTCCAACGCCTGTCAGGGGATCTCTGTACGCAATATCGTTTATCTGACTGCTGTTCTTGCGGAAGCTGTCCCTTTCCTTGCGCAAGGCGTCCGCAAACAGTCCGAACTCGTCCTTTGAACGCCAGGAAATATCCGTGTCAAACTCACCGTCAGAGATTTTTCTGACTGCGCTGTTCATCTCCCTAAGGGGACGGATAACATGCCTGTCGGTAACGACCGCAGCAGCCACCGCACCGCCGATAGTCAGCATAACGACCACCAATATATGTCCCGAAAGAGCCAGCGGTTTTGAAGCCCTTGCCGAGATTTCATTGGCGGGAACGGCGTAAACAAGCCGCATATTTCCCGAAAGCTCTCCAAGGCAAAACGTATGGCTTTTTCCCGAAACATTGCAGGCAAAAAGCTCTCCCGCCTGTCTGCCCACCGAAACCGACGAAGCAAAGATTTCCGCCTCGTCATCGGTAAGACCGCTTTCTGTAAGGATCTTTCCGTCGGAATTTGCCAGCATAACAAATCCGCCGCCGTCAAGCATTGTATCGGCACGTTCAAAAAATCTCTGAAAATCAATATCGGCACCGATAATGCCCACACGCTTGCTTCCGTTATGCACCGGGAAAGCGCAGCTGATAACAGTCTGACCAATGTCCGAATTTTCGTGAGGTGCAGACCAGACCAGCCCCTTTGCGTCCTTGTTATCATATTCGGACAAAGTAATGTCACTCTTTTTCTCCAGATCCTTTGCCGCAGCCTCTCTCGCATATAAAGCGGAATCGTTGTCCGAAATAAAATACACCGCAGTTGCTTCGGTATTTTCCGCAATAAGGGCAGTGGTTTTTCCGACATTTTCCGCATCACAGCCGGCAGCCAGAAGCTCTCCCGCAGCCTTTGCAGCGGCTTCTACAGAAGCTTGTGTATCCGAAAGCAGCTTATCCAGCTCCGCAGCCTTAACACGACATTCCAGCCCAAGATTAGTGCCGAGGCTTTCCTTTTTAGTGTACTTTTTATCCAAAACGCTTATCCCGCCGATAACGACCGCAGTAAACAGCACGATCAAAGCAGTTGTCAAAGCAAACCTGTTTCTGACAGACTTCAAAACCGTTCCCCCTTTCTGCAAAATAATACCGTCAACGCTATACTTAATCTCTGTAATAACGCTTTTTCGTCCGCATAAATTCCTTGTACTTAAAGCAGGCATTCAGATGGACTATCTGATGCCGTGTTGCGGGCATAAGCATAAGCCCCGCAACATCCTTGCCGCCCCAGAAATCCAGCAGCCACGCAGAATTCTCCTGCGAGGTAACGCCGCCCTCCTTGAAAATGCGCTCCAGACCGCTGTCGGAAACCCTGCGGCGCATATCCTCGGGACGCAGCTCGCCCCAGATCTCACGGGTGCGCTTTCCAACGTCGCTTCTGTAACGCAGCAGTTCATCGAAATCAACATTATTGCTGAAAAGCAGTATCTCATCATCGCTCATAGCATTTCCCGTATCGGAAAAGGGCGATTTCATCAGGCTTTTCCGTTCATCGTTAAACACCTGACGACCGCCTGCCGCCAGAATTCCCATAGTCAGATCCTCAATTCTCGCAATATGCCAGATGGACCAGGCAATAGTTTCGTCACGCGAGGTAGGCATAATATGGTATTCCTTCTCGCCGAGGTCTGCTGTCAGGCTGTCGACCGCACCGCTTTCGCTTCCGCTTACCTCAGCAAGATGCAGCCTCCCGTGAATATCCAAAAAAAGCTCCTTTGCCTCATCAAAGCAGTCGGATTTGCGAATACAAAGCGAAAGCTGCTTATGAAGCGGGGACAGATCATCTCCGAAATATTTCAAACCAACACCACCGTTCATATATAATGTTTTATTTCCTTTTTATGGTATCATATTTAATGGTCATTGTAAACAAATTTCTTTTTCGCACACGTAAACTTTTTCGCAATTTCTACAAATCACGATAAATACGCCATCAATCAACAGCTGCTACCTATAATTTTGTGAGTAAATGACAACTAATTATCGCGCTTTTTAAACAATATCTTCATAAAATATCCGACTTTTCTATTGTACTACTATATTATGAACGTCGAAAATACACATCGTTAATTTACTTGATTTGTTTTGAGAAGCTTTTGTGACAGACTGTCAATGCCCCATGCACCCAGCGGTGCCGTGAGCAGTATGGAGATAACAGCCGCCGTAAGCACCGTTTCGCCGCAGCCAAAGCCCATTGCCAGTGGAACTCCGCCTATAGCCGCCTGAACTGTCGCCTTCGGCATATAAGCCACCATGCAAAACAGCCGCTCCTTGAAGCTCAGGGGCGTTTTTACCAGACAGCATAGCACTCCCGCCATTCTGAACAACAGTGCACAGGGTATTATGAGAATGACCGCCGCTCCCGCCTTTGCCGCATACGGTAGATTTACAGCCGCACCCACCAATACGAACAGCAGTATCTCCGCCGCAGTCCATATTTTTGAAAATTTTGCTGCCATTCTCGAAGCCGCAAAGGGCAGACGAACACGAACAGTCACGCCCATTGCCATGACCGCCAGCAGTCCCGAAAAGGCTAGTATGCCGTCCAGCCACGATTCCAAAGCCGTCAGCAGAAATGAAATGCCGAGGAATACCACGATTTTTTCGGAATCACGATAATGGAAATGCCCGAAAAATGCCGAAAACGCCAGCCCGCAAAGAACTCCGCCCAATGCCCCCGAAATTACGGAAACAGGCACAGAAGCAATTCCCGCAGCCGAAAAATCACCGCTGCCAACAAGTCCCGTAACTGCGGAAAACACGGCAATAACAAACACATCGTCCGCCGCCGCACCCGCAAGAATAAGCTGCGGTATTCCCTTTTCCGTTCCGCAATTGTCCTCAATAAGCTTTGTCATTCTCGGTACCACAACAGCGGGAGATACCGCAGCAATTACCGAGCCCAGCAGTGCAGCTTCGGGCAGGGACAGTCCCAGAAGCTTCGGTGCAAGCAGCATAAATCCGCCTATTTCAAAGAGCGCAGGCAGAAAGCACATGAGCACAGCGGGACGCCCCACCCTTTTCAAGTCGGCTGCATTCAGCGTCAGACCCGCCTTTGCAAGGATTATGACCAGCGCAATTTTACGTATATCCGCAGATATGCTCAAGGTCACGTCATCGAGAAGGTTCAGGCAATACGGACCTATTATCATTCCCGCAGCTATCATTCCAAGAAGCGGCGGAAGCCTTAGCTTGCCTGTTCCCTTTCCGAGTATCAGACCCGCCATAAGTATTATTCCAATGCTTGCTATCATAAATACCCCTCCAATAAAAAAGCCGACAGCTTCTGCGCAGATTTTACGCAGAAGTCATCGGCTGAAATTTCAGCGGTTCGGGACAAATGTCCGCAGGAAGAACCTCATTTCCTTTATGCTATTGTATCACTAAATGCAGAATTTGTCAAGCACCGAATGTAAGTGTTCCGTTCAGAACCAGAACGAACATTACACATGTAACCAGCACAAAAGCAACAGCGGCATACATACCGATAAGCTGTCTTTTTCCGCTGACAGCAGCTTCATTCTCGGAAGGAGGCAGCATGGAACCCTTTCTCAGTGCATTTACAAGGGGCTTGTAGATAAGCAGAGTGAGTGTGCCGTTAATGAAGCCTTTCAGCAGATTAAAGGGCAGGAAAACCGTAGGCAGCATTGCAACGACCGCATCTCTGGGAACGCCCATATAAAGCGGTGTAATAAGGTAATTCCACAGGAGCATCATAACCGTCATAAGCAGGATACCGCATATCAGTCCGAGAACTGCACCCTTCATAGTGCGGTTTTTCTTGTAGATGAATGCTGCGGGAATAACGAATGCACAGGTGGAAATAACGTTCATAACAGCACCGATAATTCCCGTGTCACTGATGGTAACAAGCTCAATAAGCGAAACGACCAACGATATCAGCGCAGCCGCCGCAGGGCCAAACAAAAATCCGCCCGTAACGATAATAACGTCCTTGGGCTCATAGCTCAGAAACGAAACCACCGGTATGCGGATAACGAACACGGATATGTACGCCAGAGCGCAAAAAACCGCCATTATCACCATTTTTCTTGTCTTGTAGGAATCTCTCTCCCCGATTGCTGTGTTTGCCATAAAAATACCTCATTTCTCTCTGTAAACCTGAAACAAAAATCCCCCGAACGCAATTGTTCGGGGGACAGAAAGTTCATCGGCAAAACACCCGTAAAACGGGAAAATACCGTTGCCTCCTCTGGTTTCTTTCATCCGGACTTTGACCGTCGGTTTCGGAATCGCACCGAAATCAGCGAAATAACTCTTTATCAGTCATTTCGGTCGCGGACTAATATCGCATATGCGACACATTACCGCCGGTGAGGAATTTCACCCCGCCCTGAAACAGATTTGCAGATATTTTTTATTTTATCTCAAAGCAAATGCCTTGAAATATGCTAAGCTAAATTATTCCTTATCGGAATCCTCTTCCTCGTCTTCGTCCTCAAGGTCGAATTCGAGAAGCTCACCGCAGTTAGGGCAGTTCATGGAACCCTCCTCAACCATCTGCTCGTTAAGCATAATGGAATCGCCGCAGGTGGGGCATACTACCTCGTAAAGGTCATCGTCCTCGTCGAAGTCGAAGTCGTCATCATCGTCATAATCATCATCGCAGCATTCGCAGTCATCGTCGCCGCAGCAGCAGTCGTCCTCGTCGAAGTCGTAGAAATCCTTCTCAACCTCACCGAGATCCTCGTCGATAGCGTCAACAACGTCAACTACCTCGTCAACCTGATCCTGAATATCCTCAATTTCTTCTGCCATATCACCGAGAATATCGGCGATCATTGCAATTACCTTACCCTGCTTGGAGTCCTTGATCTCCATACCGTCAATAAGACCTCTCAGATAAGATACTCTTTCAGTCAGCTTCATAGCCGCAGCCTCCTTTAATTCAATATATTCGTTGGTGAGAGCAATGTTAAAAGCTTATGCTCTTTCCATGTACTCGCCTGTTCTTGTGTCGATTCTGATAGTTTCGCCCTGGTCGATGAACAGAGGAACCTTGATCTCTGCGCCTGTTTCGAGAGTAGCGGGCTTAGTTGCGTTAGTAGCTGTATCACCCTTGAAGCCGGGGTCTGTTTCTGTAACGACCAGCTCAACAAAGTTGGGGGGCTCTACTGTGAAAACCTTGCCCTTGTATGAGCAAACCTTACAGATCATCTCTTCCTTAACAAACTTGAAGTTGTCGGGAAGCTCTGTGTGGCTGATGGGCACCTGCTCATAGGTTTCGGGATCCATGAAGTAGTAGAGATCTCCGTCGGTGTAGGAATACTGCATGTCCTTTCTCTCAACAAATGCAGAGGGGAACTTTGCGGAAGGGTTGTAGCTCTTTTCAACTACGGAGCCTGTAATAACGTTCTTTACCTTTGTTCTTACGAAAGCAGCTCCCTTACCGGGCTTAACGTGCTGGAACTCAACTACCTGAAGAACGTTGCCGTCCTCTTCAAAGGTTACGCCGTTTCTGAAATCGCCTGCTGTTATCATAAATTACCTCCAAATTTTTCAATAATTATCGGGGAAACAGTATGCTATAGCATTGCTCCCGATGCCTTATTTTTATTTTACTATATTTTTCTGCATTTTGCAAGCCCTTTTTTATAAAAATCATATAAAATTGCACAATTACACACATTCCGTACATAGTTGCGGAATTTAGCTGTCTTATTGCACAAAAATCACTTCTGATTTTTTGTTATTTCATCAAGAGCATTGACACCGAGGAAGTAGGAAAGCTTGCCAAAACCCGCTATCTGTCCCGCACAAACAGGTGCAATGACCGATTTGGAGCGGAACTCGTCCCTGTTGTGGATATTGGAAATATGCACCTCGATGACGGGTATCTTCACCGCAGCAATAGCGTCCCTGATGGCATAGCTGTAATGAGTATACGCACCTGCATTAAGGATTATACCGCACATATCCTTCCTAGCCTCGTGGATCCTGTCAATAATGCCGCCCTCATGGTTGGACTGGAAAAACTCGCACTCCATACCCAGCGCAGCCGCCCTCTCGCCTATTTCCCCGCAGATGGACGCATAGCTTTCGTTTCCGTAGGTTCCCGGCTCTCTCTCCCCCAGAAGATTGAGATTAGGCCCGTTGATAACAAGAATTTTTCTCATTGGAAATTCCTCCGTTCTATTTTTTGGGGTATTTCCCCGACTATTCTTAATTTAAAAAGCCGTAATAGCTATCCCGCATAGTCTTTGCGTCCTCAGTCTGAGTTCCCGCCGATTCGCAAATAAATGTGGGGTGCAGATCTTTCTTGGCAATAAGCTCCATAAGCGGCTCAAAATCGGGACCGAAGCCTTCATTTTCCGCAAATGTGAGATGCTTTTTCTCGCCGCCGGGGTTGGTAAACATTATCTTTGAGAAATGGGAATGGAAATTTGCCAGACGGTCGTGTCCCAGCTTATTTTCCACCATATCAAGCATTTTTTCGTAATCCGCCGCAGAGGTTATGCCGCCAAAGGTACGTGCGTTCAAATGCCCGAAATCAATGCAGGGAATGAAGCTTTCGTCCACCGTGCATATCTCCAGAACCTCCTCAAGAGTGCCCAGCTGATTGACCTTACCCATAGTTTCGGGGCAGCAGTGAATGTGGGACAGACCCTCCTCATCAAGGGCTTTTTTGGCAAGACGCATAGTGTCCTTTGCAAGCTCCAGAGCCGCTTCACGGGACATTTTCGAACAGGAACCGCTGTGGATAACTATCCTTTCCGCACCCATTTGGTCGGCTGCCCTTGCGGACTGAAGTATGTAGTTGATACTGTTCAGCCGCTTCTCCTCCTCAACGCTTGACAGGGAGATGAAATAGGGCGCATGGACGGACAGAGTAAGCCCGCTGTCGGCAAACGCCTTCCCTATTTCCCTTGCCGCCTTCTCGGTAACTCTAACGCCCTGTCCGCACTGATATTCAAAGCAGTCAAGGTCGAATTTTCCAAGATATTCGGGCAACTGAACGGACTTCTTGTAGCCCATTTCCTTAAAGCTATCCGCAGTACCTGCGGGACCGAATTTTGCGTTCATTTTATCATTCCTTTCGCAGTCTACTGTTTGTCAAAATAATCCTTTCCGCTGTCTGGCTTAAAATATGTGCGAATATATCCGTCGGTAGACACTATGACAAATTCGTTGGTGCTTTCCAGATAATAAACGTCGTCGTTGTCCTCTTTTTCGTATTTATGGAGAACTTCGGGCGCAGTAATTACGGCAGCGGCTGCCTTCTCATACTCCTCTGCCGATGCAAAGCCCATTTCAATGCCATGCTTTTTGTAATGGGAATCAAGCAGCTCGGAATTTCTGAAACGATACTGTTTAGCGGGAATTTCCGTTTCGGTTACTTCGGAAGAAGTGCTTGCTTCTGTTACCTCGGCTGTCGTTTCAACCTCAGTCACCTCAGCAGTCGTGCTTTCCTCGGTGACTTCGGCAGTAGTATCTTCTTCGGTTACTGTCGATGTTTCGGTAATTTTAGAAACCGTTGTTTGAACAGTAGAAGATATTTCCTCAGAAATATCGGGAACATCGTTGTTTGACAGCTTTGCAGCATTTATCCGGGAAATATAATATCCAAATCCCAATGCAAACAAAATCAGCAAAACGACCACAACAGCGACTATGGGACGCTTTTTTCCGTCAGCTGCGGGAGCGTTCCTTGCCGCCTTGTTTTTCTTTCTGCAATCGGCACAGCGGCTCGGAAGTTCAAGTCCCTTGCCTTTGAAAAAATCTATCTCACCGTCGGTCAGAGTGAACTCTTTTCCGCATTGGCGGCACTTCTTTGTTATCATAGATCTTCCCCCTTAGATCAACAGCAATCCCAAGTAAACATTACCTCGGAGAAATCTCCGCTTTTAAGCCTTTCAAGGGGGATAAAGAAGCTTCCTACGCCCATATCTCCCCACATAATTTCGTCACAGGTTTCACGGTCATAGAAGCTGTTTATCTGCAAAAGAAGAGTGTCAAAACGCTTGTATGAATCCGCAAAACGTGGGTCGTCCTGCGTAAAATATGGGTAACCGCCTATGCAGAAGCACTCATTGCTTCGCTTCTCCCAGAGAAATTCCAAGCTGCCAAAGCCCGCCTTTTCCAAAGCACCGACAGTATTAAACTCGCAGCCCGCAGCCTCTCCGCAGAACTTCATAAGCCTGTCCCAAAAGGAAACATCGTAAATCGTCGCCGCACATTCGGAAGGTCCCTCCGCTTCAAGCAGAAATTCCCCGTCAAACGGAAACGCACCGTATTCGTCCGAAAACTCGGGCAAGTCACTTTCGTCAATGAGCAAGCTTTCGTCCGTCAGAATATTTTCATGATAAATCACACGAAAACCGTTCTGCACTGCAAGGTTATCATAATCCATTCCGAAAAGCATATACTCATCGCCGTCAAAGCCGAAAAACTGCAAAATGCCCTTTTGGGGAAAATTCGGGATATGTGGCAGCTTCTCAAAATTCAGCTGTGCAAGCAGTCTGAGGGGCTTTCCCTCGTACTGACCGCTTTTTACTGCGGGATATGTAAAATCCTTCGGCATATAGGGCACGCCGCCCAGCTTATTCTCGAAAACGCTGAGATTTTCCGCCTTTTTCGGGTTCAGCCTGACCATAGGCTTTGGCGGCAGTTCGCTGTCTATCCTTGCGATAATTTCGTTAATATCGTACTTTTTCCAGTCATTTGCAGCCTGTATCTGCTCCTGCTTTTCACGCTCAAATTCGGCTTCCTGAGCGTCGGAAAGCTTTCTCATTTCGCCGTCCAGCATATTTATTATTTCCTCGGACGAATGATTTTTTCCGTCCTTGAATATGGACGTATCGCCGCCGTGCTGCTCAATAGCGTCCATCATAGATTTTGCTATAATGTCTTTGATAGAATCAATGTCCATTGCTATTCTCCTTTATATGACTTTCCCGTCAATGGTCGGCACCGTTTTCCCAAGATATTCCTTTGGCAGAAACAGCTTTTCCATTGCCCTCTTGAATTTGAAAAATCTCGTCTTTTCAAGCTCAATAGGCTTCACAAGAATAGATTTTATGCCGAAAAGCTTTGCCCCCAGAATGTCCGTAAACAGCTGGTCGCCGATAGTCACTATGTTCTTTTTCGGAACACCAAGCTTCTCCGCCGCCTGTCTGTAACCCTTTGTCAGCGGCTTTGCCCCCTCGGGAACGAAATCTATCCCCAGCATCTCCGCAAAGGGCGTCACCCGTGGGACGTGGTTATTTGACACTATCATCAGCCTTACGCCGTGACTGCGCATACTGTCCAGCCAGTCGAAAAGCCCGTCAATGGGGCGGGGATTGTCGTGGGTGGTCATAGTGTTGTCTATATCGAGAATAATTGCGTTTACGCCCATTTCATCAAGCACTTCGGGCGTAACGTCAAGTATGCTGAGATATGCTTTTGTGGGTGTGAACAGCAATTTTTTCACCTCAAAATAAAAAAGCGGACAGTCTGCCTGCCCGCTTTTTCAATGTTTTTAAGCCCCGACAAAAGTCAGAGCCATTACGAGCCGAAAACGACCCGGAGTCTGACAATTAGTTATCAGAACTTACGCTTACGAGCAGCTTCGGACTTCTTCTTACGCTTTACCGAAGGCTTCTCATAGTGTTCTCTCTTACGAACCTCAGCGATAACGCCGTCCTTTGCGCAGGATCTCTTAAAACGCTTGAGTGCTGTTTCGAGTGATTCGTTTTTGCCAACACGAATTTCTGCCATGTATGATTCCCTCCCTTTGCCCTGCGGCAGAGGTTTACAATAACTGCAAACCGCAAAGCCGTCCGACTAAACGGTTTTGCAAGGTCAAATGTAACACTTTACATTATACTACACCTGAGCCGCATTTGTCAAGTGTTTATCAAAAATTTTTCGGATAAATCTTTTATAATCTTCCAAAACCTTATTTTACGACGATATTTACAATTCTGCCCTTGACATATATTTCCTTGACAATGCTCTTTCCGTCAATGAACGCCTTCACCTCGGGAACAGCCTTTGCCTTTTCCAGAGCGGAATCCTGTTCCTCGTCAACGCCGACGAAGATCTTGCCCTTTAGCTTTCCGTTTACCTGAACAGCTATCTCAATGGTATCAACTACCAGCTCCTTTTCATCGTAACCGGGCCAAGGCTCGTAAGCAATGGTCTTGTCGTGACCGAGAACGCTCCAGATCTCCTCGCAAACGTGAGGAGCAACGGGAGAAAGCAGCTTAACAAGTCCCTCTGCATACTCTCTGGGACACTTTCCTGCCTTGTAAACAGCGTTCACAAATATCATCATCTGGCTGATAGCGGTGTTGAACGCCAGAGCCTCAAAGTCATCGGTGACCTTCTTAACGGTCTGATGGTAAACTCTTGTAAGTGTGCCGTCATTGTCCTCGGTAAGGTTGGCGGGTTCTGTGAAAAAGTTCCATACTCTTGCAATAAACTTTCTTGCACCCTCTACGGCAGTGCTGCTCCAAGGCTTTGAAACCTCCAGAGGTCCCATAAACATCTCATAAAGACGGAGCGTATCTGCACCGTAATCTCTTACAATATCGCTGGGATTTACGACAAATTCGGGGTATCTCTTGCCCATCTTAATGCCGTTTTCGCCAAGTATCATTCCCTGATGAACAAGCTTCTTGAAGGGCTCCTTTGTGGGAGCAAGACCCTTGTCGTAAAGGTATCTGTTCCAAATTCTGGAATACATCAAATGACCTACCGCATGCTCGGGGCCGCCGATATACAGGTCAACGGGCATCCAATGCTTTAACAGCTCGGGATCTGCAAACATCTTATCGTTGTTGGGGTCAATATATCTGAAATAGTACCAGCTTGAACCTGCGGAACCGGGCATTGTGGAGGTTTCTCTTGTGCCCTTGATGCCGTTCTTGTCGTACTTCTTCCACTCCACAGCATTTTCAAGAGGTGCCTTGCCGTTTTTGCCCTTGTAATCCTCCAGCTCGGGGAGAATGAGGGGCAGCTCTTCATCGTCGAGAACGTGTATCTCACCGTTTTCCGTGTGAACAACGGGGACAGGCTCGCCCCAGTAACGCTGACGGGCAAATATCCATTCTCTGAAATGATAGTTGACCGTGCGCTTTGCAACGCCCAGCTTTTCAAGCTTCGCGGTAATGGCTTCCTTAGCCTCCTCAACGGTCAGTCCCGTGAATTCCTCGGAATTTATCAGCTTATAGCCCTTTCCGAGATAATCGTGCTTTTCAAACGCCTTTTCGGAAACGTCAACATAACCCAGCTTTTCATCGCCGTCAATTACCTGAATCATATCAATGTTGTGTGCAATTGCATATTCAAAGTCACGCTGATCGTGAGAAGGAACAGCCATGACCGCACCCGTACCATAGCTTGCCAGAACGAAATCACCGATGAACATTCTGACTTCCTTGCCGTTTACGGGATTTATGCAGGTAACGCCTTTGAGCTCACAGCCCGACTTGGTCTTGTTAAGCTCTGTGCGGTCCATATCGTTCTTTTTAAGGGTTTCGTCAATGTACGCCTGAACCTCGTCCTTGTTGGTGATACGGGGCATAAGGGACTTAACAATGTCACCGTCGGGAGCAAGCACCATAAAGGTGATACCGTAGATAGTTTCGATACAAGTTGTGAAAATGCTGAACTCACCGCCGCCCACAATGTCAAACTTGACCTCAACACCTGTGGACTTGCCTATCCAGTTGCGCTGCATGGCCTTTGTGGACTCCGGCCAGTCGATCTCGTCCAGACCTTCAAGAAGCTTTTCGGCAAATGCGGGCTGATCTATTACCCACTGCTTCATATTCTTTCTGACAACGGGATAGCCGCCGCGCTCGGATTTTCCGTCGATGACCTCATCGTTGGACAGAACCGTACCCAGCTCCTCACACCAGTTTACTGGCATATCAACATACTTTGCATAGCCGTCCAGATACAGCTGCTTGAAGATCCACTGTGTCCACTTGTAGAACTCGGGGTCGGAGGTAGCAACCATCTTTGACCAGTCATAGTCGAAGCCCAGCTCTTTAAGCTGCTTTGAGAAGGTCTTGATGTTCTCCTGAGTGAAGCCGTTGGGGTGATTTCCCGTTGTTACGGCATACTGCTCTGCGGGCAGACCGAAGGAGTCATAACCCATAGGGTGAAGAACGTTGTAGCCCTGCATTCTCTTCATTCGGGAAACTATATCCGTAGCAGTGTAGCCCTCGGGGTGTCCCGCATGAAGTCCCACGCCCGAAGGATAAGGGAACATATCCAGAACATAATACTTAGGCTTGGAGAAATCCCACACATCTGTCTTGAAGGTCTGATTTTCCTCCCAGTATTTCTGCCATTTTGCCTCAATTTTTGAGTGCTCGTATTTTTCTGCCATTTTTAACCATTCCTTTGCATTGATTGATATATAAATTTTTACGTTTATTTCTTTGAAAACAGCTCTTTGATGTCCTTATTGAACAACAGCATCAGTACAGAGAATATGAATATCAGCACCACGGGGATAAAAACTATCGGTACCATGATAAAGTCGATGTGTTCCGCCGAGCCGCTATCCGGGAAAAGAATGCTAAAAGCGATCGGAATTGTCATTAACATTCTCAGAATTGACACAAATATCGTGTAACCCCTTGAAAAACGGTTTTTCTTTCACAGGAGAAAAGCAGTAATAACATCCGCTGCTCCCACGATAATACCAAAAGCAGCTCCGAATCCAATCTTAAGAATCACGCCTTCTATAAGACCATAGACCATATTCAATGTAGACAAAGATTGTACATTCTTCTCTGCTTTTTCAAGGCGTTCTTCCTCACTTCCCGCAAGCATACTGTTATCCATATCAAAGCCGATATCGCCGCTTTCGGTCTGACTGTCTGCGACCTCATAGTTCAGTGTTTCGCCATGTTTTTCGGTTTGCTTGTATTTATGAAAATCAACTGCCATAGAGATACCACCCATTTTCGGGGATCAATTAAGTGCTCCGCAGTAAGCCTTTACCTTCTTGCTGAAAAGCGTTCCCCAGACAATAAATCCCATCAGAGCCAATGAAGGCAGCAGAATCAGCATCAAAACGCCCATTCCCAGACTGACAAATGATGCGACCTGCGCTCCAAATGCAGCCGAACCGATGACCGTAAACACAATTATTGCCAATACAGCTATAATTGCCAGCAGATATATGACGCCGAAAAATATCCTGCTCTTGTTTCCGCCCTTCATAAAGCAGACTGCCAGATAAATATTAAGCACCTGCGGGATAATATTCTCAATGAGAAGTCCGAATGTCTGCCCCAGAGCATAGGCACTGCCCTGACTGTGATCCACATTTGATGTGACGCTTGAAAACAGCGAGAGCAAAGAGCATACTATCAAAATAATTCCGATGACCTTTGCGATCTTTCTGCCGCCCTCAACCATCAGGTCATATTCAGAAAACTGCCTTGTGGCATACGCCTGTATGTACTGCGGCTGAACATTCCCCTGCGGCGCATTGTACGGCTGAGCGTACTGCGGAGGAACATTCTGCGGTGCATTATACTGCGGAGGAACATTCCCGCTATTGGGCTGCGGCTGAACGGGCTGACCGTTCAAAGGCGGCAAACCGTTCGGCTGTCCCCCATTATCCTTTGACTCACCGAAAAACGGCGGAATGCTCCCATCGGCATAGTACGCTGCTTCCTCCTTCTCAGGATTCAGCGGTGGCAGACCTGACGGCTGAGATAAACCCATATCGTCCCTTTTCGGGGGCTTATACATATCGTCAAGCGGCGGCAGACCGTTATTATCATCAATGCCTATGCCTGTTTTATTGAAATTATCTGACATCTAAAATCACCCCAAGATATTTTTATGTTTGTCCCAAATTAATGCTTATTTTATCAGCCAATCGGAAATATCCATCTCCGTGCCATCTCTCCAAAGGCGTTCCAGATTGTAAAAATCTCTCGTTTCCTTATAAAAGATATTCACAACGAAATCGCCGTAATCAAGCACTATCCAGTTGGACTGACTGTTTCCCTGGATCCTTGAAGGTGCCTTGCCAAGCTCTTTCAGCTGAAACTCGACTTCATCGGCAAGTGCCCTCAGCTGTGTGGAGCTTGTACCGTCAGCAATGACAAAATAATCCGCAATAATAGTCAGGTCACCGATGCCGATTACTCTGATATCCTCTGCATGCTTGCTGTCAAGCGCCTTAACAGCGGCTTTTATATATTCAATCTGTTCCAAATATTACACTCCTTGAAAAGTTTATTTATCTTCCTTACAATAGCGATTGTATGCGTTGATGGTGTGAACGGGAATAAGCGAGCCCTTCGCCATAACGTCGGAAACGGAGAACTTCACCGCCTCCAGCATAGCCTTTTTCAGATTGGAGGACGCCAGCTTTCTCATTCGGGCAACGTCCTTGTAGCTGCGGTCGGCAGAGGTCAGGTCAGCCATATACACGATTTCCTCTAACAGAGACATATTTCCCCGCCCCGCCGTATGGTATCTTACCGCATTTAGCATATCCTCATCGTGGCAGCCCAGCACAAATTCCGCATAATACGCCCCCGCAATGGAATGCCATAGCGCAGGCACTTCCTTTTCCGCATCGCAGACATCTCTGCGGCTGAGAAGGACATAATTTTTCTGCTCCTCAAGCGGTATCTCCTTGCAAATATCGTGAAGCAGTCCCGCTGTGTACGCCTTTTCGGGGTCTGCACCGTATTTTTCGGCAAGCCTTTGTGCTTCGTCCGCAACATTTTTGCTGTGCTGCAAACGTTTCTTTGAAAGCCTAAGCCGCAAAACCTCTAAAAGCTCATCATTTCCTATCAAAGCAATTCACCCACCGCTTAAACATTTTTATCCAAAATATATTGTACAACTTTTTCGGGCAAATAGCAAGAGAAATCCTGCTTGTTTTCAATTTTTTCACGAATTTCTGTGGAGGACAGCGGAAACGGCTTTATTTTTATGAGCATTACCCTGCCGAATTTGGACAGCTCGTCTGCGGTTTTTCGGAGTTCATCAAAATCTCCGTCCTCCCGAGAAGCCGCCGCAATGGTAGCAAGCTGCATTATTTCCTCAAATCTGTACCATCTTTTAAGTGACAAAAGCATATCGCTGCCCACTATGAAAAACAGTTCATCATCGGGGAACATTTCCCGAAAATGCCTGAGAGTCAGCACCGTATAGCTTACACCCTCATTGTCCACCTCATAGGAGCTTACCGAACACTCGGGAAATCCGCCGAAAGCCAGCCGACACATTTCAAGTCTGTCCTCTCCCGAAAACATAGGCTTTATCCCCTGCTTAAATGGGGAAATTCCCGTGGGGACAATAATAACTCTGTCCGGGTGAAGCTCATTTATCATCTCCCCGACAAGATTAATATGCCCATTATGAACGGGATTAAAGCTCCCGCCGAAAATTGCAGTTTTTCCCATAGCTTACAGAGTTATCTTAGGCTCTTTGGGATTTCTGCGGTAAAGCACAAACTTGCTGCCTATGACCTGAACCACCTCTGCGCCTGTCTTTTCAGCCAATTCGTATGCAGCCTCTGCGGGGGAAAGCATTGCGCTGTCCAGCACTCTGCACTTGATAAGCTCTCTTGCCCTAAGTGCGTCGTCCACCTGAGCGGTCATAGTGTCGGGAATGCCGCCCTTGCCTACCTGAAATATTGTATCCTCCGTAGAAGCAATGCCCTTGAGCTTTGCACGCTGTTTGCTTGTAAGCATAGTAAAAATTCCTTTCAATCAGTTATTCCGACATAGCCGGTGCGTTCTATTATATCCTGCCCCTCAGAGGAAAGGATCCTGTCAATGAGCAGGGTTACATTTTCATTTGTGTTGTCCTTGCGGTAAACGGCATAGAAGCAGTCCGTTACGGGATAGCTGCCGTTGCTTATGCTTTCCCTGTCTGGGTAAACTCCGTTGACGGAAAGCATTTTTATGTCCTGTTTCCCCGAAATATCCGAAACATAAAAGCGGAATGAGTAGCCAATAGACCTGCCGAACAGCACCGCAGGCGGCTCCATTAGGGGCGTATCGCCCATAAATGACACCATCGCCGTCTGAGAGCCGCTGTTTTCAGCTCTCTGTAAGGGTATTATGGGTGTGCTTTCGCCCCCAAGCTCTTTCCAGTTCTTGATCTTGCCGCTATAAATATCCTTAATCTGCTGTGCTGTAAGACCGTTCACGGGATTGTCCGAATTTACGATAAACACAAAGGCTTCATAACCAATGGGAACAAGCAGAAGCTCCACGCCCTGACTTTCAGCATATTCAAGCTGCTTTTCCGAAGGCTGTGCAACGAAAATAATGTCTGCCGTGCCGTCGCATACAGCCTTGTATGCGCCAGTGGTGCCTGTTTTTTGCAGCAGGCTTTTTTCCGTAAAGCCGTCACCCGTAAATTCGCAACTTCCCTCGGGGTAGTATGCGTTCATAAAAGCGGAATAAACGGGAAAAAGTGCCGTTGCTCCGTCCAGAACGGGAAGCTCGCCCGAAAGGGTAAGGTCTGTTTCCGTTTTTACCGCAAGAGAATTTTCCTCAAAGGGAAGATACTTGTCAAGCTCAATGGAGCTGCTTTTCATAAGCTCTGGGGAGCGGTCAATATACTTTGAAGTAAAGCAGAAATATATCCCCAGGTCAAAAACCACAAATGACAGCAGAGTAAAAATAATGATAAGCCGTTGATTTTTTGTCATATCCGCCCTCCGTTACTCGTTGCTTATAAACGTAAGGATAGAGCAGTGCTCTTTAAGATAAAATGTGTATCCCGTAAGCCCTGCGGTGGATAAAATTCCAACAGCCGCAATTATTGCAAGTATTCTGCGAAACCTTTTGTTTTCCATAGCTGTTACCTCATTACATGTAAGCGATAGAAGCACTGAAAAGCAGTATGAGCATTACAATGGAAATAATAAAAACTCCGCCAATTACGCCGAATATGATACAGCAGGTTTTAAGCAGTTTTTTCTTTTCCGTATCCTCTGCACTGCATTTTTTGAATTTCGCAAGAAATATGAAAAAGAATACAATAATTGCTGCGGGGACTCCAAATACTGCAATAATGCAGAAAATGTAAAACATTACCCCTATGAATGTCTGCATATTACTCTCCCTTTAAATACTCCTCAAACTGCCGCAAAGCGTCCGCACGATGACTGATCTTATTCTTCTCCTCGGCAGATATTTCCGCAAATGATTTATCCCCTACCATAAAAATAGGGTCGTAGCCGAAGCCGTTTGTGCCCCGCTTTTCAAGTCCGATGTGTCCCTCGCATTTTCCCGTAAAGGTCTTTGCCTGACCGTCCTTTCCGATATAGCAGATGCAGCAGACAAATCTAGCCGTGCGCTTGTCATATTCAACGCCCTTGAGCTTGTCAAGCACCTTTTGGCATCGGTGTCCCGGCTCTGCATATCTTGCGGAATATACCCCCGGCTCGCCGTTCAAAAAGTCTACCTGTAAGCCGCTGTCATCGGCAATGCAGGGTTCGTTTGTCAGCTTGTGAACGGCATTTGCTTTCAGAAAAGCGTTTTCCTCAAAGGTCACGCCGTTTTCTTCTACGTCAATATCAACGCCCGCCTCCGACTGCGAAATGACCTCATATCCCAAAGGCGAAAGTATCTCCCCCACCTCACGAACCTTGTTTTTATTGTTGGTAGCAAGTATTATTCTCATAGTTATTCACCTTCTTTTTTCTTTTTTCCAAATGTAATTTCCTTAAACAGGAAGCCGAATTTGCCGTCTTTCAAGCTCTTTTTGCCGCTGTTTTCTTCTGCGGTATTTTCGGGAATTTCTTCGGAGATCTCTGCGGAGGAAATGCCGCCCGACGCTTCCGTGTCCTCCCCGTCATTTTCATCGCCGCTGTCGGGAACCACCATAACATCTCCCTCTTCCATAGACGGTATCTCTGTGTCCTCTATTTCCTCGATAACATTTTCTTCGGAAACTTCATCAGCTTCTTCAACCGCTTCGACAGCCTCTTCTTCCTGTTCGGGCTGACTAGCTTCGGAGTTTTCTTCGGGAACAGCTTCTTCATTTGAATCTTCCTCGCTGTCGTCAAGTCTGTGATAATTGTAATCGAAATCCGTTTCCTCGTCAAAGAGAGCGTCCACAAAGGCTTCTGCGGAAAATTCCTGCAAATCGTCCAGCTTTTCGCCCACACCCACAAGCTTTACGGGAATGCCCAGCTCCTTGTGAATGGAAACGATAATGCCGCCCTTTGCCGTGCCGTCCAACTTTGTCAGAACGATACCCGTAATGTCTGCAACTTCGCTGAAAAGCTTTGCCTGATTAACTGCGTTCTGTCCCGTTGTGGCGTCCAAAACAAGCAGCGTTTCCAGAGAACAGCCCTCCGCCTGCTGATGAATGATACGGCTTATCTTGCGAAGCTCCTCCATCAGATTTTTCTTGTTGTGCAAACGTCCCGCCGTGTCGCAGATAAGCACGTCCATATCTCTCGCCTTAACAGCTGAAAGCGCATCAAACACAACAGAAGCGGGATCGGAACCCTCGTCATGCTTAACGATATCAACGCCCGCACGCTGAGTCCAGACCTCCAGCTGCTCAACAGCCGCCGCTCTGAACGTGTCCGCAGCCGCCACAAGCACCTTTTTGCCCTGACCTTTCAGATTTGCCGACAGCTTACCGATAGTGGTGGTCTTTCCCGCACCGTTTACGCCGATAACGAGGATAACCGACGGCTTTGTGGAAAGGTCAAGCTTCTTGTCCTCCCCCAGCATTTCCACAAGAATGGATTTGAGAGCCTTCTTTATCTCGTCGGGAGATGTAAGCCCCTGCTCCTTCACAAGCTTTCTCAGCTCATCGCAGACAGCCATGGAGGTTTCCGCACCAAGGTCGGACATTATCAGCGTTTCCTCCAGCTCCTCGAAAAAATCCTCGTCTATCTTGGTGAAGGAATTGAGCACACGCTCAATATTTCCCATAAGGCTGTCTTTGGTTTTTTTCAGACCCGCCTTAATTTTTTCAAAAAATCCCATAGTTCTATCCCCTTTCAGGCGATTATTCTGCTTCAATGTCCGCAGGAGGCTGCTCCATTCTCAGAAGCCTTGAAATGCCCTTTTCCTGCATAGTCACGCCGTAAAGAATGTCAGCTTCTTCCATAGTTCCCCGACGGTGAGTGACTACGATAAACTGTGTCGTATCATAGAAATTTTTCAGATACTGTGCATATTTTGAAACGTTCACATCATCAAGTGCTGCTTCGATCTCGTCAAGAATACAGAATGGCGCAGGCTTTATCCTAAGTATTGCAAAGTAAATTGCAATAGCCACAAACGCCTGCTCACCGCCCGAAAGCAGCGACAGATTCTTGATGACCTTTCCCGGCGGCGCAACATTTATCTCAATGCCCGATTCCAGAACGTCCTCGGGGTCGGTAAGGGTAAGCTCAGCCCGTCCCCCGCCGAAAAGCTCAACGAAAATCTGCTTGAAGTTAGTGTTTATGGCTTCAAAGCTTTCGGAGAACTGCTTTTTCATATTCTCCGTCAGCTCCTCGATAAGCCGCTCGATCTCCTTCTTGGAAACCTCCACGTCCTTTATCTGACCCGACATAAACTCGTATCTTTCGGAAACCTCTTTGTACTCCTCAATAGCCGCAACGTTTACGTGTCCCAGAGAGCGAATCTTTTGCTTTATCTCGTTAAGGTCACGCTGCGCAATAAGCATATCCTCAATAGGCTCGGCAATTTCAGCCGCCTCCGACCGTGATATATTATACTGCTCAAGCATTTCGGATATGATGCCGTCCTCGGTTTTCCGAACGGAAGCGCACCGCTCCTCAAGCCTTGTTATTTCTGTGGCGTAGTTTTCTTTTGTGTCGTTAAGCTCGGAGGTCTTAATGCGGTTTTCGTTAGTTTTACGTTCAAATTCCGAATGTTTGTCCCGCAGCTCCGAGATCTGCTCGTTTATCTTAGCAGCATTATCTCCCGCCGCTGCAAGAGCCTGTTTGCGTTCCTCGATAAGTGCCCGCTTTTCCTCGATGATCTTCTCCTGCATTTTGATACGCAAAAGCTGATTTGCGGAATCATCGTTTATTTTTTCCGCATTCCTTTTGATCTGCTCAATGGCATCGTGAGCCGCCTGTTCGTCCTTTTCAAGGGCAATTTTGGACAGCTTCATATCGGAAATAAGGTTCGACAGCCTGTCCCTCTCGGCAGCAAATTCGTCGTTCTTTTCCCGTCCCTCGGACATTTCCGATTCCTTTTCGGATATCTCGGAAGTTATCCTTTCAAGCTCCTCGCCGTCGTTTTTCAGAGCCGTTTCCTGTTCGGACAACTTTTCCTTCAAAAGCCTTGACTGCTCGGCAGCAAATTCCGAAGCATTTCTTGTCTGCTCGGAAACTCCGTCAATTCGGCGAATTTCCGCTTCAAACCGAACCTTGTCATTGGCGATGACCTGAAGCTGTTCTCTGGCGTCCTCAGTGTCGATCTTCAGCTTGTCCGTTTCCGAACGAAGCTTGTCAGCCTGTGTCTGAGCCGTCCGCTGCTTTTCGGCAAGCTTTTCGGCTTCGGCAGTCAGCGTTTCTATCTCATTCTTTCGGGACAGCATACCGTTTGAACGGTTTGACGAACCGCCCGTAAAGGAACCGCCCGCATTTATGACCTGTCCGTCAAGAGTAACTATCTTGAATTTGTAACCGTATTTTTTCGCAATAAGCGTCGCAAGGTCAATATCCTCCGCAATAACAATTCTTCCCAGCAGAGAAGCAAATATTCCCTTGTATTCGTCGTCATATTCCGCAAGCTCAGAGGCAATTGCAATAAATCCGTCACAATTCTCCAGCCCGTTTTCCCGCAGAGCATTTCCCCTTACGGAAGTAATGGGCAGAAATGTTGCACGTCCCGCCTTAGACTCCTGCAAGAATCTGATACACCGCTTTGCCGTTTCCTCATTGTCAACGATAATGTTCTGCATAGCACCGCCCAGAGCCGTTTCAATAGCAAGGCTGTACTCGGGAGATGTGCTGATAAGCTGTGCCACCGAACCCCGAATTCCGCCGATACGACCGCTCTGACCCGCCTTAATTATCGTCTTAACGCTGTGTGCAAAGCCCTCCATACTGTTTTCCAGATCGGAGAGAAGAGTTATCCTCTGCTGCTTTTCACGAATAGCAAAGCTTATGTCGGACAGTTCCTTTTCAGCAGCCGACAGCTTTTCCGCCTTGCCCTTGTAAAGCCGTTCCAGACCGTTTAAGCGGTTGCTCTGCTCGTCCGCACGCTCCTCCAGAAGCTTGATGCCCTCGGTTATCTCCGCACGCTCCTTGACCAGATTTTCCGCCGCAATACGCTGCGTTTCCTCATTTTCCGCCGCACGTACAATGCTTGCCTTTATATCATCAAGTGAAGTTTCGCCCGCAGCCAGAGAAACCTTTAACTCCGACTGACGTATGTACAGCTTGTTAAGCTCTGCACCCGCCGCTTCAAAGTCCTTTGAAAAGCTTTCATGTTCACCGATAAGCTTTTTGAAATTTTCCTCGGCTTTCTCGGCACCCTTTGTGCACTCTTCAATCTTTCGCTTTATCTCGTCAATTTCAGCAAGCTTTTCCGTCATCAAACGCTCATTTTCACGGTTGACATTTTCGGAATTTTTGCGTATCTCCTCTATTTCCTCAATAGCCGCCTTGCAGTGGGTAATGTCATTTTCAAAAACCGCAATGTCCGAATGAAGCTGCTGATTTTCCTGTTCCGCTTCAAGAAGTCTGCTGCGAAGCTGTTCTATCTTAGAGGTTGCGTCCTGCATTCCTCTGAAAAATTCGGCGGATTCCGTTTCTGTTCGGTTAAGCTCTGCGGTGGTGTTTTCGTGACCCGCCTTGCTGATAAGCAGCTTTTCGTTAAGTTCATCGAGAGTTTCCTTTAACTCGTCCAGACGCTTCATCCAAACGGAAATTTCCAGCGACTTTTTATCCTCAGAAAGGGCGATGAACTTCTGAGCCTTTTCCGACTGAATTCGCAGCGGCTCAACACGTCCCTCCAGCTCGGAGAGAATATCCCGCAGCCTTACAAGATTTTCCTCAGCCGCCGCCAGACGTCTTTCCGCTTCTGCACGGCGGTAGCGGAACTTTGAAATTCCCGCCGCTTCCTCGAATATTTCACGGCGTTCTGCGGACTTTGCGGAAACTATCTCCGCAACACGTCCCTGACCGATGATAGAATAACCGTCACGACCCAGACCGGTGTCCATAAACAGCTCCAGAATGTCCTTCAAGCGCACCTGCCTGCCGTTGATAAGATATTCACTTTCACCGCTTCTGTAAAGCTTTCGGGTAACGGAAACCTCGGGTTCATCTATGGAAAGCAAGCCCTTGTCATTGACAATATTCAGCGTGACCGCAGCAAAGCCTACCGCCTTTCTGTACTGCGTTCCCGCAAAGATAACGTCCTCCATTTTTGCCCCTCGGAGGGTCTTTGAGGACTGCTCCCCCAGCACCCAGCGGACAGCGTCACCGATGTTTGATTTACCGCTCCCGTTAGGTCCTACAACGGCAGTCATACCCTTGCCGAATTCCAGCTTAATTTTATCGGGAAATGATTTGAAGCCTTGCAGCTCAAGTGATTTTAAATACATTTTGCACTTCCTTGTTTATGGAAATTTCATCGTCTTTAAGATTATTATCTATGGAAATTTTAACGGGTATACCCTTCTCTTCAAAGTATATCCGATTGGATTTTTTGTGTCCGTAAACAGCACCTATGAGCTTGCTGTTTGCGCTTATTTCAATAGGAGAACTGTCCGCTTTTTTGGACATATAGTATTTCAGAATAACATTCTTTACAATGTCCGAACGAACAATTTCCCCAAATGCAGGGTGATAAAATCCCGCCACGGCACTGTCCTCAACACCGTCCTCGGCGTGAAGTCCCATTCGTATGACCCGAATGCCAACGCTTGCAAATCCGCAGTAGATAACACCGCAGATATTTACCGCTTTTTCAAAGGGATAGAGCTCATAATCACCGCTTTTGTAAAGGTTTGCAAGCTTTGTCCCCTCCAAAACCGAAACGGGATATATCCTCGCCGTGTCGGGACGAAGCTTGATTATCTCGGTCATTGTGTGATACTCATCGGTTTCCGTGCTGCCGTAAAGCCCCACCATCATCTGCAAGCCAAGCTCAAAGCCAAACTCCTTTATCAGCGCAGACCCACGGCGAACGTCCTCGGCAGTATGTCCCCGCTCGTTCATTTCAAGCGCCTTGTCGGACATAGACTGCGCACCCAGCTCAATTGCGGTAACACCGAAGCTTTTGGCTTCTTCAAGCACTTCCCCGTCAATGCAGTCGGGACGTGTGGAGAAACGTATCCCCTTAAAACAGCCGCCCCCCGCCTTTGTAAACGGAAAAGCCGCCGAAAGAAGTTCCCGCCTGTATTCACGGTCAATTGCCGTAAAGCTGCCGCCAAAGAACGCTATCTCGGTATTTTCCCGCCGCTCACTGTCGGTAATGCGCTCTGCCTGTTCCGAAAGCAAGCGTGTCACGTCCTCACCGTGAGGTATCTCCGTTTTCCCGCTTATTATCCGCTGATTGCAGAAGGAACAAGCGTGAGGACAGCCCAAATGGGGCACGAAAATCGAGATGTTACTGTGTGTCATAGCCCATAAGCTCCAGCGCTTCTTTAGCCGCCATCTGCTCCGCCTGCTTTTTGCTGTGACCTCTTCCCTCGCCGATAACGTTGCTGTTCAGACAAACCTGAACCACAAACGCCTTGTCATGGTCGGGACCCGACTGCTCCTTCAGGACATATTCCACCTTTTCCTCGGGATTTTTCTGGATTATCTCCTGAAGAATTGTCTTGTAATCGTTAAGAGTGCTGCCCTTCTTGCTGTCGATATCCTCGGGCATAAAGCTGAGAACATATGGCTTTGCGGCTTCCATTCCGCCGTCCAGATATACGGCTGCAATGACTGCTTCAAAAGCGTCCGAAACGATAGAAGGACGCTCCCTTCCGCCCGAATTTTCCTCGCCCCGTCCCAGCATAATAAAGCTGCCCAGGTCTATCTTTTTGGAGAATTCAAACAACGCCTTTTCGCACACTAAGGACGCTCTTATCTTAGTAAGCTCTCCCTCGGGAAGATGCTTGAAATGGTCAAACAGATAGCGTGAAACAATGATTGACAAAACGCTGTCCCCCAGAAATTCCAAACGCTCATTTGAATGACGCTGCCGCTTGTTTTCATTTGCAAAGGAGGAGTGAGAAAGTGCCTCAAAAAGCAGCTCCTTATTTTTGAATGTGTACCCGATCTTTTTCTCAAAGGCATCAAGATCGGTCTTGTTTTTTTCCGTCTGCATTTTTCTAAGACCATATTCCGAAGGTACGGAATATTTGCTCCTTTCGCTGATTTTACTTTTCCGCCGCAGCTGTTTTTACTGCTTCAAGGGACTGTGAAATTTCGTCAATAACTTTGCCGTCAACGCAGTTTTTCGCCTGACGGATAGCATTGTAAAAAGCCTTTGCATTGGAGCTGCCGTGCGCCTTGATAACGGGTTTGGAAATTCCCATAAGCACCGCACCGCCAACCTCAGTGTAATCCAGCTTCTTCTTGAACGCCTTTACCTTGGGCATTATCATAAGAGCCGCCAGCTTTCCAGAAAGTCCGCTTGTGAGCATTCCCTTCAACTCTCCCGCAAAGAACGAGCCCATTCCCTCGTACAGCTTCAAGGCAATATTTCCCGTGAAACCGTCGGAAACAGCCACCTGACAAACGCCGAAGGGCAGCTCTCTCGCTTCAAGATTTCCGTAAAAATCAAGTGGAGCGTCCTTCAAAAGCTTGTATGCTTCAATGTCCATTTCTCTGCCCTTTGTGTCCTCCGCACCAACGTTCAGAAGTCCTACCTTAGGCGATTTCAGACCCATAACACGTTCCATATAGCAGGAGCCCATAATGCCGAACTGCAAAAGCATTTCGGGGCGGCAGTCAACGTTTGCACCGCCGTCCATAAGTATAACATGACCCTTAGCCGTGGGCAGAATAGGCGCAAGAGCAGCCCTTTTTATGCCCTTCAAACGCTTTGCGATAAATGTTGCACCGACAACCAGCGCACCCGTGCTGCCTGCGGAAACAAAAGCGTCACCCTTGCCCTCTGCAAGAGCCTTCAAGCCAACCGCCATGGAGCAGTCCGACTTGCCCTTGATAACTTCGGTAGGTTCCTCGTGAATGTCGATGACCGATTCCGTGTGGATTATGGAAATGCGATCCAGGCTGATGCCGTTTTCCTCGGCAGTCTTTTTGATAATGCTTTCGTTTCCCGTCAGAGTAACGTCAACATCAAGCCTTGCAACGGCGTCCGCTGCACCCTTTATAACTTCAAGAGGAGCATTGTCCCCTCCGAATGCGTCAACGATTATATTCATAGCTTTAATTCCTTTCTTTAGTTTTGCCGACTGTCACCACACATCTTATTTTGGTGTGACAACAGATTTTATAAACTGAATTTCTTCTTCGGTAAGCCCTTCCTTGACAATAACGCTTGCAACAGCCGAACGGTTTTTGACAGGTTCCAAACCGCCGTCCTCGGAGATCTTCTGAACACGTGTCATTTGCGGTGAAAAATACAGATAAAACGCCGTGTCAAATTCCACCATTTTGTCAATTGCATTGTATGGAACGGTAATAAATGTACTGCCCTTTTTTTCGTTGAAATATGTCCCGAAAAACTCGAACTCGTCAAGGATACCGTATTCACCGGGAGCGGCTTTTTCCGCAGATACTGTTGGCGTTACGCAGTAAAGATTGTAAAGCAGTCCGAAAAAGAACACCACACCTATCACCCAGACAAGTGATATGTATTTAATAAACGTCCGCATTACCGCCAGATAAATAAGCACAGCCACAATAATTATGATAATATTCCACACAGCCCTTGGAGTGAACATCATGTCATATCGGTAAAACTTTCTAAGTTCAGTTTTTGTAAGCCTGACGGTAAACCGCCTTGACTCAGCATTTTCCATTTCGTCTTTCCTCCAAAACAGCCGTAATATCATCGTTTCTCGGCAGGAAAAAGCTTCCGCCGTGACTGCTTTTTATCTCGAAAGCATTCTTGTGATATTTTATCTCGGTTATCTCATTGTAAAACACTCTGTCCGTCCTGTTTCCGCAGACAAACTCAAAGCAGCTGTCACGGAAAATTATCCTCGTTTTGTCGCTGTTTTTTGCGTAATGTCCCTCCAGCGTACAGCGGATAGTATTCAGATTTATGACAGTGGTAATGACTGTAAAAACAGCCGCAGCCGTCATAGGAAAAGGATAGCTGTGAAATGCCGTTGCGCCTATCCCCGCAATGATCGCATACATCATTGCCGCCTTTGAAACGGTTTCAAATGTAAAATATCTCGCCGCCGAAACGGTTTTTAAGTAGCCCTTATCGGGGATAAATGCCGTTTCCGAAATAACGCTTTCATCGTCAAAAGCAAACCTGTTACAACGCTGACCGCCGAATTTTTCATCGGAAAGCTTACCTTTTTTCAAAAGCTTATTTCCGAAATACAGGCGGATATTTTCACCCTCGGAAACGCTCAGATCTCGCTTCGGAAGAAGATACACCACGCTTTTTCCCGTAAATATCAAAAACATATCCGCAGACTCTTCGCAGCTGAAAAGCTCATTTCTCGGAATAAAGTTCAAAGCATATTTCTCGGAAATACGCAGCCCGTCCTCCGAAAAACGGTATTCACCATCTCCGTAATAGGTGGTCTTTTTTATCTTAAAATAGGAAGAAAGTATCACGCACCAGACGGAAACAACGTATATTGTCAGCAAAACGCCAAAATTCAGCCGAACCGCACCCATTACAAACAAATAGCTTGGCATAAGCACAAAAAACAGCAGAAAAGCCGCCATCATAACCGCTGTCCCAACGTTTCTTTTGAAAAGCGAATAGAAAAACAGTCTTTTGCTGTCCTCGGTATTCAGCTTAATTTTCAGCGTGAAATCTTCCATAGTAGAACCTCATTTTTTGTCGCTCATATACCCTTCAAACGCTTCCAAAGCCCTGTCCGCAACAGCCTGATAACGCTGCTGCTTGTCCTTAATGCGAACGCCGATATCGGGCAAAATCCCCATATTTGCGCCCATAGGCTGGAAATTTGTCACGGTGGGGTCAGAGATGTATCTTGACAGACCGCCTATCATTGTTTCGGGGGGAAGGATAAGCGTGTTCTGACCGTTTAGGCGTCTTGCCATATTTATCCCCGCCATAATTCCCGAAGCGGCGGACTCGGTGTAACCCTCAACGCCCGTTATCTGTCCCGCAAAGAAAATGTTCGGAAATTCTCTCAGAGAAAAATCTCCAGACAGTATCTTCGGCGAATTGATAAAGGAATTTCTGTGCATAACGCCGTAACGGACAAACTCGGCATTTTCCAGCCCCGGAATAAGGGAGAACACCCGCTTCTGCTCGCCGAATTTCAGATTTGTCTGAAAGCCGACTATGTTGTAAAGCGTCCCCGCCGAATTTTCCTTGCGAAGCTGAACCACCGCATAGGGACGTTTTCCGCTGACAGGGTCGGTGAGTCCCACAGGCTTCATTGCGCCGTACCGCATAGTTTCCTCGCCACGCTTTGCCAGCACCTCAATAGGCATACAGCCCTCGTACACGGTGAAATCGTCCCGTCCCGAAGCGTCCCTTTCACGGTCAAAATCGTGGAGAGGAGCGGATTCTGCGGAAACAATTGCCTCGTAAAATGCCGTATATTCTTCCTTTGTGAACGGGCAGTTGATGTAATCGTCGTCCCCCCGTCCGTAACGTGCGGCGAAGAAAATTCTGTCCTTATTAAGGGACTCGTATGTTACAATAGGAGCCGCCGCATCGTGAAAGCTGAGATAATCTCCCGTCAGCCGCTTAATGTCCTCCGCAAGCCCGCCCGATGTCAGGGGACCGCTTGCGATAATAATATTTCCCTCGGGGATCTTCTGAACCTCGCCGCTTACAACGGTAATGTTCGGGTCATTCACAATTGCCGCCGTCACGCTGTCGGAGAATTTCTCTCTGTCAACAGCCAGCGCACCACCCGCAGGAACAGCAGTCTTTTCCGCACATTCCACAACGACAGAACCCAGCCTGCGCATTTCCTCTTTAAGCAGACCCGCCGCCGAATTAACCCTGCTTGCCTTCAAGGAATTAGAGCAGACAAGCTCCGCAAATCCGTGATATTTGTGTGCGGGAGAATACTTTTCGGGCTTCATTTCACAAAGTCTTACCTTAACCCCCCGCATTGACAGCTGATGCGCCGCCTCGCAGCCCGCAAGCCCCGCACCTATGACTGTAACTGTTTCATTCATCATTAGTTATCCTTAAAAATTGATGTATCTTCCGCATAAAGCTCGATTTTTCCGCATTCGGGACAGCAATAGCTGTTTACCTTAGAGCTTTTCTGAATGGAAAACAGTTTGTTACTCGATTTCTCGGCACTTGATACATAAAACACGCCGCCTGTCGCCGCATTCATAACAGCTTTTTTCATATCAACCTTACAATTTGAACATATCATATAGATCACTTTTCCTTTCTGACAGCCACCTCGTAGCCGCAGCCCTCTTTCAGGCAGAACATTTTTCCGCCCTTTTTAAACAGCGTTGTGCCGTCATTGCACTTGGGGCATTTGTCGGAGGTCGGCGTATCCCACGTCATAAAATCGCAGGTGGGATTGTCCTCGCAGCCGAAATATTTCTTGCCCTTCTTGGACTTTTTCTGCAGCACCTTTTTGCCGCACTTGGGACAAACGCCGCCTGTGTCCTTAACGATACGCTTTGTGTTTGTGCAGTCGGGGAAGCCCGTGCAGGCAAGAAACTTTCCGAAGCGTCCTATTTTTATTACCATAGGCTTTCCGCAAACCTCGCAGACCTCGTCTGTTTCCTCGTCGGGAACCTTTATGCGTTTGCCGTCCATAGCCTTTTCCGCATCGCTGAGTGTTGCCGCAAAATCCTTGTAGAACTCGTCAAGGGTCTGCACCCAGTCTTTTTTGCCCATTTCAACCTCGTCAAGGCTGTTTTCCATTCCCGCTGTGAATTTTGCGTCAACTATCTTCTTGAAATGGTCCTTCATCAGCTGAGTTGTGACCTCACCCAGACCCGTAGGCTTCAATGCCTTTCCGTCCTTTTCAACGTAAAGACGGTTTATGATTGTCGAAATGGTGGGCGCATAGGTGGACGGTCTGCCGATACCGTTTTCTTCAAGCGCCTTAATAAGCGTTGCTTCGGTATATCTTGCGGGAGGCTGTGTGAAATGCTGATTTCCCTCAATAGATCTCAGCTTGAGAATATCCCCCTCGTTTATTTCGGGAAGAACGGATTTCTCCTCGTCCTTGGACTCCTCATAAAGCACGGTGAAGCCGTCAAACTTCACGGAATATCCCGTAGCACGGAGGTTTACGCCGTTTGCTTCTATCTCAACGGAAACCGTGTCCATAAGCGCATTTGCCATCTGAGAAGCGATAAATCTCTCCCAAATGAGCTTGTAAAGCTTATACTGCTCAGTTGTCAAACTGCTCTTTACCTTTTCGGGGGTAAGGGACGGCATTGACGGTCTGATAGCTTCGTGAGCGTCCTGAGCATTTGCCTTGGATTTGTATATTTTCGGAGATGACGGAATGTAATCCTTGCCATAAACGCCCTGAATATAGTCGTAAGCGGCTGCCCTTGCTTCGTCTGAAATACGCAGGCTGTCCGTTCTCATATATGTGATAAGACCGACTGCACCCATACCCTCGATGTCAACGCCTTCGTAAAGGGTCTGTGCGGTTTTCATGGTCTTAGATGCGCCGAAGCCAAGGCGCTTTGAAGCGTCCTGCTGCATTGTGGAGGTGGTGAAGGGCGCAGCGGGAGATTTCCTTCTGACGGACTTTTTCACGCCTGTTACCTTAAACTCTGCGCCGTCCAGCTTTTGGAGGATCGCATCTGTTTCCGCCTGACTGTGAAGCTCGGTTTTCTTCCCGCCGACGCCCCAGAAGGACGCACCGAACTGCTTCTTGCTTGACGGAGCGGTCATTTTTGCATCGATGGACCAGTATTCCTCAGGCTTGAAATTCTGTATCTGTTTTTCCCTGTCAACGATAATGCTTACGGCAACCGACTGAACACGTCCCGCAGAAAGCCCTCTTCTTACCTTTTTCCAGAGGAAGGGCGAAAGCTTGTAGCCCACGATTCTGTCAAGGATACGTCTTGCCTGCTGAGCGTTCACCAGGTCAATGTCGATTTTTCTGGGAGCTGCCATTCCCGCCTGAACTCCGCTCTTTGTTATCTCGTTGAATGTAACTCTGTCCGCAGCATCAAGGGGCAGGTCAAGCATCTGCGCAAGATGCCATGAAATAGCTTCACCCTCACGATCGGGGTCGGTTGCGAGATATACTTGATCGCTTTTCTTTGCTTCCTTTTTCAGAGATTTGATAAGGTCCTCTTTTCCCTTGATGTCGGTGTAAACGGGTTCAAAGCCGTTATCAACATCAACGCCCAGCTTGGACTTGGGAAGGTCACGAACGTGTCCCATAGAAGCGACAACTTCAAAATCATTGCCCAGATATTTCTTAATGGTTTTTGCCTTTGCAGGTGACTCAACTATAACTAATTTCGACATATGATCTATATCCATTTCTCCGCTCGGATTTGCTCTGCCGCCGTGAATTTAAGCGGAATATCCACGGCGTTCTATCTATAATACTAAACACCCATTAATCACGGGAATCTCTCGGCGTAAAAACCCATAAACGCAAGCTTTTTACGCCGATTTCTTCTCCGTGATTTAAATGGTGTTTAGTATAAATAACGCAATAAAGCGTCACATTTAGCGTAAATAAACTTAATTAACAGAATAATGATGACCTGCCGACTGACTTATATTTCCCATAAGCTCCAGCTCGGTCAGTACAGAAAACAGATGCGAAACATCGCAGTCCAGCGCATCGGCAATATCGTCCGCCGCAGTTTCACCGTTTTCGCTGAGATATTTCACCACCGCAGTCTGTTCCTCGGTAAGCCCCGAAAGATCGACAATTTTCGGCTTTGCGGGCTTTTCGGAAATATCCGTCAGATCATAAACGGGTCTTTCCGCATTGGGATTCATGCTATCAAAAAACGGCGAATGACGCTCCTGTTCACTTAACTTTGCAAGCCTGTCGGAATAGTTTACGCAGTATTCGTCCGTAATATCACTAACCGACGCAACGTATTTTGCACCGTCCCTGATAAGTGCCGAATTTCCCGAAAAACGGCTGTCGAAAATATCCGCAGCGGGAATACAGAAAACGTCCTTCCCCTGCTGAACAGCCAGCGAAGCCGTCACAAGCGAACCGCTTCTCAGGGAGCCTTCTATAACGATAGTTCCCAGCGAAAGCCCGGAAAGAATTCGGTTTCTCTGCGGAAAGCTTGTCCTTGAGCCTTGCTCCAGCGGCAGTTTTTCGCTTACAAAAACGCCGTTTTGCATTATTTCTTCACGATACTGAACATTCTGTCCGGGATAATCCACGTCCAGTCCGCAGCCTAAAACGGAAACTGTTTTGCCGCCGTTTCTTACCGCCGTAAGATGGGCAGTAATGTCGATTCCCACGGCAAATCCGCTGGCAATGGTAAAGCCCAGCTCAGCCAGCTGACCGATAAGCCTTCTGCAAACATTTACGCTGTAATCGCAGGGGTGTCTTGTGCCAACTGCGGTCAGCGACAATTCGTCCGCAAGTATTTCTGTTTTACCGCGGCAAAAGAGTAAAGTGGGTGGATTATAGATGTTTCTCAGCCGCTCGGGGTATTCCTCTGAATAATCGGGGATCAGCTTGATATTCTTTCTCTCGCAGTAACCCAGAATATTTTTGCTGTCCTCAATAGACGAAGCGGAAGCAGCCCGCTGTTCATATTCGGTTATCCTCTTTTTAGCAAGTGCTTCTCCGCCTGTGACAGCGCAATATGCGGCATACGGGCTTCCGTAAGCGGATATTATCTGAGAAATTCTCTGATTTCCGCCGCCAAAGGTCTGAACGAACCATATCAGATAAAGTATCTCCTCGGTATTCATATTTCACAGCCCCTCAATAGCATCAGTTCATAAGCTCCCACATAAGTATGGAGGCAGCAGCGGCAGCGTTCAGCGAATCGGCTGTGCCGTGCATTTTTATGGTAATGCGTTCGTCACATTTTTCCGCAGTTTCACGGGACAAGCCGTTGCCCTCATTTCCGATAATTACCGCCGCACCCGCCGAAAAATCACATTCCTTCACCGATACCGCATTACTGTCGATGACTGCGGCACAGGTCCTTATGCCCTTTGAACTCAGTGCCAAAAACATATCCTCCTCGGACATT
>CAMCRP010000026.1 GCA_945877315.1 uncultured Ruminococcus sp.
TCTATTATACCACTTTTTACTCGTTCTGTACAGGGGTTTTTAGAGATGCCCTTAACAATTATCTCTTTAAAACTTCCCGAAGAAAGGTTGTTATTCCGCTCCACGGGTATTATCTTAAAATTCTTGTATAACTCCCGAACGAAATCATCATCATTGTATGAAAGCAAAAATCTGCCCTTAATGCCCGAAAGCACGTCCCTCAGCCGCCTATGGTCGTCCTCGGAAAACGGAACATCATAGTGCTTTTCCGTAGTATGATAAGGCGGATCGCAGTAGAACAATGCTCCCGGACGGTCATACACCCTTATCAGATTTTCAAAATCCTTATGCTCGATAACAACACCGTTGAGCCGTTTCGAAACCTCGGGAAGCTTCTCAAGAGCGTTTCCGAGATTTTTGTAATTGCATCCGAATGTCCGTCTGTTGCCGCCGAAGCTTATCCTGATAAGCAGATAAAACATAGCCGCCCTCTGAATGTCCGTGAAGCCGGGAGCATTAAGCAGCTCCTTGAAATTGTAGAAATCCTCACGGGAATTAAGCCGCCATTCAAGTTCCTTCTGCAATTCACCGCAATGGTATTTAATGCAGCGGAACAGATTCACAAGATTGCCCTCCGCATCATTATACACCTCCAGCTTAGCATGCCGATCACGCCCGAACAGCACCCAGCCCGCACTGCCGAACACCTCAATATATCGGTCGATTTTTTCGGGAAACATGCCAATGATCGTTTCTCTCAGCAGCTTCTTTCCACCGATCCAGCAAATAGGGGAATTCATAATTATCAAACTTCCTTTCAAAATTTATAAAAACGGCAGTTCCTCCAAAAGAGAAACCGCCGCTTTTTTCAAAAAACTCGCTTAAAGCTCAATCGTCATTTTTCTCCGCAGCCGCCTTGTCAACAGCCCCTTCGGACAGTATGTACACCGCCAGAACGCCCACCGAGGAAATGACCCCCGCCACACGTTCCTGACTCTCCGCATTCTGCCCGAACGCCATCATAACGGCAATAGCAACGCCCGAAACCGCCGCCCAGAATTTACGGCTTGAAAGCTTTCTTTTCCAGTCTATTTTCATAAATATCACCCCTCTCACATTTTAGTACGCACAGCCGTCATACCCAGCTCGGAACAGCTCTTGCTTATTAAATCCGCCTGCTCCTCAGTAAGATTTTCGGCAATTGCAGACACTTTATACCGCTGTTTATCATCTGCACAAAAGCCATTTAAGCCCTGTTTTTTGATAGCTGACGGATAGTCTTTGTAGGAGATATTCATATCCACATCTCCCTTAATACCAATAACAGAGCCTTTCCAAGAGTATTGCCACATACCCACATTTTTGCAGGAAACAGGCTTGATATTTTCCACCCTTGCCGACCAAGCCGAGTATCTTTTGGAAATATCCGCAGAAAGGTTTGATGCAAAAAAGCTGTCAAAGCTGTAAACACCGCACCAATATCCCGCCGCTTCCATTTTCCCACAGAACGCATTAACAAGGTCATCGCAGTTCCCACGAAGAACGTGTGACCGCTCTTCAATGTCAAACCACACGGGAAATGCAAGCTTTTTCCCCTTAATGAGTTTAAGACAAAAATCCGCTTCCTTTTCTGCATCTGCCGCAGTCCCCGCATAGCTGTAATGATACACCCCGACAGGCAGACCAACACGCACACATTCGGCATAGTTTTTCTCAAACTGCCGATCTATCTGCCTGGAATTTTCCCTGCCGAAACCGCATCTCAGAATGACGAATTCCACCTGTCCCGAAGCCTTGACCGTGCCCCAGTCTATAACCCCATTATGCTGTGAAACATCTATACCATACATTTTTCTCACCCCCACTTCATTTTTTGGAATTCACGTTCTTCGTCGATTTCGGACTTATGCTCCTTGTAAAAAGCATTAACATCGTCCGAGGACATCTCATAGATTTCGGCAACGTCTTCAAAAGACATGCCCATAGCTATGGATTTGATCAATTCTTTTTTCTCGCACTCAGTCATGATTTAGCTCCTTTCTCACGCCAGCGTCAGACCCTTAGCCGCAGCAGCAGCCTTATCCTCGTCGGTCAGTGTTGCAAGATTAGTACTTCCTATCGTCAGCGTTTTTCCGCTGTTGTCCGCATAATTTGCGATAATGCCATTGATAACATCAGCGGATAACGTGCATTCATTTAACGTTAAATCACATTTAAAACCTGCGCCTACCGTCACATCGGTTAGCGCAGTGCAATTTGCAAACGCCCGAAAATTTAAATTAATTACGGACGACGGTATATGCAGTTTTGTCATTACTTTACAAAGTCTAAAAGCATATTCTGATATATCAGTAACAGTATTTGGTATAATTACTTCTGCCAATTTATAGCAATATGCAAACGCATTTTGCCCTATTGTTTTAACGCTTTTGCCCCATACTATAGATTTTAAATTGCTACACTCGCTAAACGCCAGATACCCGACCTCAGTTACGCTGTCAGACAATGTAACAGACGTTATATTGCTGTTGTTTTTAAACGTTTGATACAGCTTTGTTACACCGTTAGGTACGACTATATCACCATACGGCAGCCCCGTCTGCGGGTCTAACGGATATATGCCTAATTGTTCACTGATTCCACCACCTTTCTTGACCGCCTTAAAAGGGCAGTCCGCATAATTCTGCGCCACCACAAGTGCCTTGCCCGTGCCGAGCAGATAAACCGAAAGAAAGCCGTCCGTCTGAATCCGTCCGCACTCTCCTGCGGGGATAGTCATTACCCCGTCCGCACCCTCGGAAATATCAGCGGACAGTCCCGCAAAAATATCTCCGTCGGACATATTTTTAATCCACACCCAGCCATAAACGGCGGGCAAAGTGACCTTTTCGGCAGCCCCAGTCAGGGTAACTGTGCCCGTTGATTTTGTAAGTGTTGCCATAAAATTTATACCTCCTAACTAATATCTTCTATACCTTCGCATCTGCTAAACGCCAGCAAAAACCCCTTTAAAATATCCGCAGACATCATACAGTGACCAGAGCACATATTTGAGTATATTTCCGGACTTACCATAGTACACACACCGTTTTCAAAGTACTTGGTCACCATTCTATATTTGTTGCTGCTAGTGCTCCTTTTTACACCGGCTTGGTACCTAACCTCGTTCCATGAGTAGTTTAATTCTTTGTTACCGGACGACACATCATCAAGACTAAGCCGGCAATCCTCGATTTTATTTTCGTACTCATACGATACAGTCCAAGCACCGCCGGAGGTGCGGCTCATACCCTTGTAGTAACGGGTATACTTGTTAATAGGTACAACTCCGACGATTTTGTTATTTTTTAAAACAACAAAAAGTATTTCGCAGTTAGTTTGTAAAGGGTATGGAGCAATATAGCTTTCGTTTAGCGGTACAGGTATACCTGTACTGCTTGTACTGTATACTGTTAAACACTCCTCAGCCGTGTAATAGTCAGCATTAAGTCCAATGCTCCAGTCCGTCCCGACCAGCTGATATTTTTTGATAAAAGTCATATCGTCCAGACCGCCCGAGCCACCCCCACCCGACTGAGCACCATCATTAAACCCAGTCACATACCCCATCACAAAATCCTCATCTCTCATTACCTTACCACCTCCGTCCTAGCACCATCGGGGTGAACAAAAGCCGTTATCCTGCCCGCAGTATCCCGTTCCAAAGCATATGAGCGGGTAACAGTATCGTCCTCTACAGTATAAGCAAAATCAATTGCTCCATCGGAAATGGCTATCGAGGACGGGTGAAGCTCTGTCAGCAGAAACCCGGAAACCTCCAGAAAATCCGCCTCACACCGCCAGCCTGTAAAGCCGTCAGAGTTGGATTTGGGGAAAAAATCAGCAGTCATGTGCTTACCTCCAATTTGTCATTATCGAAAATTGCACGAAATCCGCCTTTGAACAGCTCCGTTGTAACTCCTTCGCCTTTTGAGCTGATTGAACCCTTTGCAGAAATTTTCAGGCAGCCATAATCAGCTCCGACAGTCAGCTTGCGTTTGACATGTTCCGCATTTTCACCTGTATAATCTGCGTCCGATTCGGCTTTTCCGGAACCGCTGATTGATGCAAATATTCCCGAAGCGGTAAATCTGTAGGATAAGCTTGAAGCATAAAATGTGTTGTTGTATCCCGAAACGCTTACAAGGGAAAAATACGGATATATTTTCGTAACGATACAGTTTCCGATTGAAAACTCCGTCCCGAAATTATTGCCGCCGCAAGACCAGAGTGGAAGATTATCGGTCGCATATTCCTTTCCTTCACTTTTAGCATTCGGTATAAGCGGATCCACCAGCTTAAGTATCAGATCGTTCCGGTATTTACCCACGGGCTTCTGAATTATACCGTAATCTTCAAGAGTTTCATTTTCCGATAAAGCAGGCGATTCCGTACCGTTTTTTGAAACAACGATCTGACTTATGTTGCTTCCCGGGCTTCCCACCGATATGCTGTCATAATCGTCATTTGTAAGACTGATGGTCTGTGCACCGGGCGGCTGCATAGCAACTCGCATTGAAGCTTTAGTAGTAATATCGGCATAACAGTTTGAACCGTTTGCTGCCGCTATATATCCCAGAGCTTCCCGCATTTTCAAACCGCTTTGCGTAGGAATATCCAGGGCAAGTACAGACGCATCGGGACGTTCGACAGACATAGAACCGCAGTGATCGCTAAGCCCAGATTCTATTAAAGTAATCTGTGTACCAACAGTTCGGCTGAACGTATGGGAAACGCCGTCCTCATCTGTATAATCCTCAGGCGGCTGATCATACTCCTTATCAGAAAATCCGAGTGCATCGTCCGCAGAAAAGCTGAGTACCCCATTTTTGAGGCTTCTGTCGTGAATATACCAGCTGCCAAGCTCGGTGAAAGCACCACCGTCAGAATATGAGAATGTCACCTCCGCATTCCTTTCGGGCATATTGCCTTTAAGAATTACAGAGGCATTGAACGTGGAAACAACAACGCTGCCAACGCTGTAACCGTCCCCACCGCCGTTGATCGTCAGCCCGGGGCTTGCGATTATCTCATCGCTGCCGTATTCCGTGCCACCGATCGTCAGCTTGTAATCCCATCTACCCCGAACCTCCGGACACAGTTTCTGCTTCCTTTTCCGTAAATGTGATAGTAGGGATAGTCCACACATTTACAAAAGTGCCACGGGTAGTTTCCATTTCCGCATAATGAGCAGCGGGAAGAGTAGGCTTTGAAAAAATTCGAGTTTCTTCACCGTTTGCGGGATCTATATAGGTTATCGAAACATTATCACCGCTGAGTATAGCCCGGAATAGCTCGTTCATCTGCTCCGTAAACATCGGCTCGAAATCAACTGAAAGATTTCTCTTGTAGCCTACTACATTGGAAATAGTTTTCCCCGAAACAGCAGTAAAACCTTCACCGTTTACGGGTACGATCTGCACGGAATATTTACCGAGATATTCGTCTATATCCTTTTCATTTATGGTAATTTTCAGCATAGTTCCACCTCATTAATTGTTGATAACAGTCCTTCCGGTCTGTCTGCCGACGTTGTTAAGTGCTTTCCTTGAAATGCGGGCAAATTCCGATTCGCTTACGGTGATAACAACGTCACCGTCCGGATATGTTTCACGAATAGCTTCAACAACTTCCTGCTTTGTAATGCCCTTATAAGCCCCTGAGAATGAGCTTTCGGAATAGCTTGGAGTGGTCGAATTATTAGCCGGCGAAGGAATATATCCGTTCATCGCTGCACCTGAAAAAGCAAGGGACGAAGCAGCAGAAGCAAACCACATTTTCAGGATTTCCCACTGGGACTGCATACCCTTAAGAATGCTGTCTACAAAATTTCTGCCTATCTGCTCCATTGTCGAATACACATCAACAGCCTTTTCGGATAAGCCCTGTTCAAAGCCTTCAAGAGTATTAACGCCAATGTCATTAAATACCACCGAGGGCGAATGGGTGTCAAGTGTCTTTCTGCAGGCTTCTATAACTCCGTTCATTGTTTCGGTCATAGCAGCACTGCTGTCCGATTTCTTGCTTTCAATGCCTTCGATAAAGCCGTTGATACTGTCCTCACCGATAAGCTTAGTTTCCGGCGGAAGTGCATCAAGAACAGTTTTGACTTCTTTTGCAAAATTCTTCTCCAAATTTTCTATTTCCGAAGCGTAAAAATCTTTTGCAAACTTCTGGGCGTACTGCTGCTTTTTGTCATATTTGTCGGAGTATGCCTTGAGTTCCGATGCCGACATTTTATTAAGCAGATTCATATATTCCTGGCCCTTTTCAGCGTCCATCGAAAGGATCTCCGAAAGCAGTCCCTCGGAAACCTTCTTGTCTTTCAACTTGTCAAAAGATTTGCTGTATTTGTCCATTGCGGCTAGCTGTTTGTCCAGGTTTTCAAGTTTCATCTTTTGAGTTTTCTCGGTAGTGCCGTCGGATTTTTGAATTTCCTTTTCCACCATCGTGTAAAGATCGCCATAGTTTGCCAGACTGTTTGCAAGCTTATCCTGATTTGCAATAAGCTCATTATACTTTTTCTTATGACTGTCTATAATGCTGTTTATGCTGTCACTCCAAACTGAGAATGATTTTTCAGCGTCTTTTCTGTCTTGCTCTGTAATTTCATCATTGATTTCTTTACGGGCAATTTTTATATTGTCGCCGTATTCTTCCCAGAGATCAAGACCTTTAGCGGCATATTTTGCAAGCAGTTTTTCCAGCTCATCATAATATTGGGTTTTGGTGATCTCACCAAGCTTGCAGCGTGTGTCAAGAGCCTTTTCTTCCTTGTCGAAGCTGTCTTGTAGGTCCTTAAGCCGTTTTTCTTCGGCTTCCTTGGCTTCTTGGATTTGCTTTTCGGCAGCTTCCTTATCGGCTTTGAGTTTATCATCGTTGAGCTTTTTCTGATCTTCAAGAGTTTTGTCATATACTTCCCACCAATCGGCAAGCTCCTTGACATTTGCCTCCTCGATGATAGCAAGACGTTTTTCGAGATACTCACCCTCGCCTGAAAGCTGATGCTTTTTGTATTTGTCCTCAAGCTCGGAAAGCTTGTCGTTCATGGCTGCAAGATTTTCCTCGGAGTTTCTAAGCAGAATTTCAGAGGAATTATCGTTTATCATACTGTCACGATACTGTTCCGCCTGACGTTCATAGAAATCCTTCTGGGCATCAAGCTGAGAATCGAAGATTTCACCCTGCGCTCTCATGGAATCCATTTTTGCGTCAACAATCTTCTGCTCATATTCCTCGACTTCCTGCTCGGCTTCGTTAAGCAAAGAATTCTGCGTAACATATATCTGATTCAGATTATCCAGTTCTTCCTGAGCAACTTCTTTCTGTACTTCAAGATACTTTTTAACGCTTTTGTATCCTGCCGCTCTTGCCGCTTCTCTCTGCTCTTCGGTGGCAAGCTCCTCTGAAACATAGTGGTCAAACTCAAATGCTGCTTTCTCATAAGCTGCACCCGCATCAAGCCATGCCTGTTTAGCTTCCTCGGTTGTATCCTTGACCTTTTCGAGATTTACAACAGACTTCTGATAAAGTGAGGCATTTAACTGTAAATAAGCCTGTTCTCCCAGATATTTGATGTAGTCTTTCATAGACTTGGCAGTTTCGACATACGCATCGCCCTGCTCACCGATAAGCTTAATGCTGTCAGGGTAGAGCTCATTCATCTGATTTACAAGGTTGCGGACCGTATCATAGCTGCCGATCACTTTGCCCTGTTCATCAAGATGTTCTTGGAGCCTTTCATAAAGACCCTCATAGGTTTTTATATTCTCATCATTTTGCTTGTTTGCTTCTTCCGCAGCCGTTTTCAGTTCATCGTACTCATTCCGCAGTTCCTTAAGAGTTTCAATCTGTTCTTTGTATTTGTCGGTGACCGCCTGAACGGAGGGTGGAATTTCATCCTCTGCTTTTCTGAAAACAATAAATGCTGCACCGATCGCTGCTGCTAAAGCGGTTATCGCAACTGTAACTGCTACTATTGGATTTGCTACCATAGCCGCTAAAACTGCTTTAAGAGCAATTACCAACTTAGATGAAGCGACTGCTGCAGCTGCCGAGGATATAGCAGCACCTTTGGTAGCTAGTATATATGCTCCAAATGCCGCTGTACAGGCAACCACGGTCACCTGTAAAACCTTAAAAGCATTTGTAAGCACACCCATATCCTTGCCCGCTGTTGCAATTGCTGTTACAAGGGCAGCTATAGCCGTGCCAATAATAACAAACTTGTTTGCAGAAATAACTGTATTAAAAGCAGCCTGTGCAGTAATTGCACCGTCAGTAGCTGTTTTAAATGTTACAAGTCCTGTAATTGCTGTTGAAATTCCCGCAGCAAGGTCTGAGAAAAGTTTTCCAAATTTCCAAGCCAAAAAAGCAGAACCTATCGCAGTAACAAGCGTGAGAATAGTTTCACCGTTGTTCGCTATCCATTCAAACATAGAGATTATTGCAGGAATAGCGTCCTTTACGGCGAATTTTGCAAGGGTTTCCACCAGCTTTGCGAACGATTCCGAAAGTTTCTGCACACTTTCAGAAAGGTTCCCTGACTTTATGGACTTGTTCAGCTTGTCAATTTCGCTTGTAGCGGTTTTAACGGCGTTTTTCATAGGCAGTTCAAGACTGCCGTAAACCGTTATGCCAAGACCCTCAAGAGCAGACTGCATGATAGTAACGGCACCCTTGAGGTTATCGTTCATGGTGTCCGCCATATCAGCCGCAGCACCTGCGGAATTTTCTATTTCCTTGCTGAGTTCGTTCCAACGCTCTCCGTAGTTTGCAAGCAGAGCTTCGGCAGATTTTAGCTGACGTGCATCAAAAATACTGCTGAGAACATATTGCTTATCTGCGGCGGTAGCACCGTTTAAGATTTCATAAAGATCCCTGAACGTCTCGTTAAGGGGACGCATGTTTCCCGCCGCATCAAAAGCAGACAAGCCTATTTGATCCATAAACTCTCTGGCTTTATCGGTAGGAGCAGTAAGGTTAAGCAGCACCTGCCTTAAAGCAGTACCACCCTCAGCGCCCTTGATGCCGTTATCTGCAAGAATACCTAAAGCTGTGTTCAGCTCCGTTGTTCCGCCTGCAAGTATCTTCGCCGTTCCGCCGATTTGTATGATAGCTTCGCCCAGCTGTGCAACGGACGTGTTAGATTTCTGCGATGCCTTTGCAAGCTGATCGGAGAACCCGACAAGCTCGGCGGTCGTCAGACCCAGAGCAGACATACTGTCCGTAACAAGGTCAGACGCATAAGCAAGGTCCATTCCTCCGGCTGCCGCAAGGTTCAGAACGGTGGGGAGAGCCGCTATCTGTTCCTGAGCTTCATAGCCTGCAAGAGCAAGATAGTTTAATGCTTCCGCCGCCTGTGTTGCTGAGAATTTTGTGGATTCGCCCATTTCCTTGGCTATGTCGGTAAGCTCCCCAATGGAATCTACCGTTACACCCATAGTAGCCGCAACCTGCGACATTGCCGCTTCAAAATCTGTTCCGACCTTTAACGCTCCCGCAAAAGCAGTTGTTATGACCGCAGTCAGAGCGATAAAGGCTTTTTTGATAATGTCTGCGGCTTTTTTGGCTGCTTCTCCGAACTTGTTTACAGAGTTTTCATTATGCTGCATATTTTCCTGTATCTGTTCGGAGCTTTCACGGGTCTGCTGTTCTGTTCTGCGGATAGTATCGTTTGTTTCGTCAAGAGAATCGTTAAGCCCTTCGGTGCTCCCCGCAGCTTCTTCCGCTGCTGCGGGAAGCTGCTCACCGATAGCCGCCGAAGCTTGCTCGACTGCTGTTCGTGTCTGATTCATAGCTTGTGTAGCTGTATTTGCCGCTCCCGCAAGTCCGCTTGAAACTGCAGCAGAGGTCTGAGCCGCCGCTGTCTGAGTCTGCTGCATAGCCTGTGTAACGCTTCCCGCTGTACCCTGCAGGCTTGATGCCATTGTCTGTGCACACTGATTTACATCAGCTTCGGCACGCTGCATCTCTGAGGAAAGTGTCTGAATATTTGAAACGAACTGTCCGATTATGCTGAGTGCGGAAGAAAATCCGGCTGTCACCCCGGAGCTGTCCATTTTAATATGACCTATCGCATCGCCAAGCTCATACACGGCGCTCACCTCCTTTGAATATCGTAATATTTAAGCATTTCGGAATAGCTTGAAAAATGGCGTTCTGTTGGAGGACTATTGTCCTGAAACTCAGGTGTTTCGTCCTGCTCGATCTTAGATAAAATAAAGGTACAGGCTTCGTCAAAGCAGAAGGCTGTGTATTCATCAAGAGGATCATCATGTGAACATACTATACTGCTGGGACGCTGCCCGTACCGTTTGGACATATCAATTATTGTCAGGATTCTCGGGGACGTTACGAAACTGTTCCAAGCCGTCCAGCCCCTTCTGACTGTATGCAAAAATGGCATTGATCTGCTGATCGGTCAGCTCAACATCATTCTCTTTGAGCAGAGCCATAGAGGGCTCAACAAGGCTTGCTTCGCATACGGCAGTCATCATAGGAATAATCTCGGCATAGTTTACTTCGTCCTTATCGGCTGATTTCTTCTTGCCGCCGGGAAAAATCCCTGCAGCCGAAGCAACAAGCTTGTTGGGAATCTTGCCGCTTTTCATAAGCATAAGCATTGAGGGGCGGCGAAGCTTCGCCACAAAGGGAGTACCATCGGGAAAAGGCGGCAGCTCCACGATGCGGGGCTTGGTGGCATTGACAATATCGTTAATATCGGTAACTTTAAGCTCTGACATAATTTTATACTCCTCTCATTAAGCAACAGCAGGCAGTTCGTCCACATATTCCATAGCATAAGGTGCTTCGCCCTTTGCGGGTGCGGAATCGATCGTATACGAAAGTGCACGGAAAACATTGTCCTCGGAGGGCATAGAGATGGGCTGTCCTGTGCAGTTGGGATAGGTGGTCTTTTCGTATCTAACGATAAGACCCGCTTCGTCATACTGAGCCGAATAGGTGTTAAGCTCAAAAACGGGCAGGGAATCCAGAGATTCTCCGGCAAGAGGGGGTGTGTACTTCAGAACGGTAATTCCGTCCTCGGCATATTCGATAGTACCGCCCTGCAGGATCTGTACAAGCTCGGGATTGAATACATTGTCGCTGAGAGTGATCTTGTTTCCCGTAAGAATGGTTTTACCTCTCTTCTGAGCTTTAAGTGTACCCTTGATGATAAGCTTCTTAGCTTCCTCAGTTTCGATCTGCGGGTCTACCTGTACCTTGTTTGCGGTATTGAGAGCAAGCTCTACGGTCTTCTCGCCGATCTTTGCGGTAATGGTAACCAGCACAACATCAATGGTGGCAATCTCATTTCCTTTTTTAAATCCCATAGGTTTTTACCTCCTTAAATCTTCTTGTAATATTTGTATTCGAGCTGTACCATCCAGCCTTTGATGTTTTCGGAATAGTACGGCTCGGATACGTTCCTTGTTGACTTTACTGTAGGATAAATTGTTTTAAGAGCGGTCTGAACTGCCTCTGCCAACTCATAACAGTCACTCACAATAGGTGCACAGCAAAGCACTTCAAAGTAGTGAATGTCCGTGGAGTATGTACTAAACTGTGATGAGGACAGCTTTTTTATAACCGCATACGGGAATGCACATTCTCCTTCGTGCGTTCCGGGAAAGTACACGTCCACTCCTGCGTTTTTTATGGCGTTATAAGCCAGTTCGATTATCTTCATAAAAGCTCCTTCATTATATCCCGCACCTTTGTACTGCATGAAGCCATTGCCTTGGGTGCTTCGGAACGCACTACCGGTCCGATGATCGCAAACGGAGCAAATTCTTCACCCGATTTCTTGTGAGCAAGCTCCAAAAATACGCCATAATCAACTCCGTGTGCCAATGTAATGGTTATTATGCCATTCTCATTCTTGTAAGATGCCGAAAGCCTTTTTCGTGCTTCGTGAGTACGGTTTTTCCACTTGGCTTCAAGTTTCATCTTTCGTTCCAGACCGTGACATTCTGATGATGCCCATTTGCTAAGCTGATTGTCAAATACACTTAACAAGGCTCGGATATTATCTTCAATTTCCGAGCAGTCAAATTCAATGCTCATACGGTCACCTCCAGCGATATTTCGGCGATCTCGCCCTGTTCATCAATATCGTCAATGGCTGTTATCCGATATTTCTTTTCGCCGAACACCGTAATATCTCCCTGCCTGAGCTTATCCGTATCGGAGAACAGGCACAGCAGCATAGGGAGATTTTTTGCCCTGACAGCAGTTTCATCGGAGTTTTTCACCGCCGAATAACCGCCCTTGCTGTTGTGATATATCCCTCTCAGCCTGTGTATATCCACCGTTTCGGCGGTGTCCTCACCGAACTTATTCTTGACCGCACGGCAGAATGAATAGGTCTTACCGTATCGGGCAATATTGCGTTCGATAAGATGAATGTTGAAGTTATTCATTTGCTATCAGTCCTTTTTGAGAATGCCGCTGTTGCTGGGACGGTATTTCGCCGCCAGCCTGCGGAAATAGTCGGAGCTGTCGGCGGCAGTAAGACCGCTGACAGCCATAGAAGTGTTCTCAGATTTGATGATAAGGCATTCATATGCCGCTTTTTTCACATCTCCGGAATTTTTCTCAAGATAATATCCCAGATCCTCGTCGGAGAAAAAGGGAATATCCGGTTCCCGGAGAATGAGCTTAAGCTCCTGTATCGGAGTCATTTTTATCAGCTCCTCTGCGTCTGCCCTTTTTGGAAACAATGCTTTCACTTTCGGGTTCGGACGTGAATGAGTTCAAAGCAATGGGTTCATCAACACGTTCCCAGCCCTTTAAGGCGTACAGCTCCTTAAACGCCGTTTCGGGAACAATACATTCCTCGTGACCTTTTCTTATCTTGACCATCTGTTATCCCTCCGAAGGTGTTGTATCAATGATGCCGATACGGTTCGCAGCTTCAAGGCTGGGAAGGCAGATCATTGTCACCTTTGTTTCTACATTCACGGGATCGGCGTGCTGTATGGTCGTAACGGCAACGCCTGTGTCTGTGATAGAAACGTTTGCGGCGGAGCTGCTCATAAGGTCGGATTCCTCGGGTGTTGTGCCGAAGTATGTGTTTCCGAGATTGCCCTCCGGCAGCAGGATAATAGTATTGTCGGGGATAAACTTCACACTCTTTCCGGTGCTGTCGATATACCGCTTTGTGTATACCTCGAAGCGGATTCCCGTCTGTTCCTCGAGGAAGGAAACAAGGGTCTTTTCATTGAGCGTGCCGCCGCCGTTCCCGAAAAGGTAAACAGACTTTTTGATGGTATCGTTGTACATCAGCTTTTTGATCTGATCTCTGGAGCAAACCGCTCTGGAAGGGCGCACGCCTGTATCGTCCTCAATCACATCGGCAGCATTGTTGAGGTACGCACATACATCGAAGGTAACCGCATTGAAGGAAGGCTCGGTGAACTTATGCTCCTCGGGAATGCCGTAATCGTAGCTGTATGACTGACCGTTGGCGGCAAGAGAGATAACGCCGCTTGTAACTGCCATTGCCCTCATAGCCTCTCTGGAAACTCTTGCGGATTCCACCAGCTTTACGGTATCGGCAAAAATGCGGTTTACAACGGTGTCGATAAGCTTCTGATTTCCCGAAGCGAGAACAAGGTTAAGCTCCTGACGAAGCTTCTCGTCAATGTACATAGACTCCTTGAAAAAGGGCATATCCGTCTGGAGCTTCTCAAAGCCTATTCTTGAACGGGGGACAGCCTTCACATCAAGTGCGGAAACGTTCAGCATAACAGGCAGACCGCTTGCACCCTTGATAAAGGACAGATCCATTCCCAGCTTCTTTTCATCGGGGAACAGGGTTTCAAAAAGATAAGGCGGCATATCCTTGGACTTTTCCTCCCAGTAAGCCGCAATTTCGGTTGATTTTACAAGGTCGAATATGGTCATATTTTTTTACCTCCGTTACTTGATAAATGTTACCTTTGCGTTAAGAGCGGTTTTTACCTCGGACGTGATCAGAGCCGCCGTTGCGCTGTCCAGACGGTCGAGATTTACAAATCCGAAGATAAGCAGCGTGCCGTTTTCCGCACCGTTCGTAACGTCAACATCATGGAGCAGAACGCCCACTGCATCGGAAGTTCCGACTGTAAACGCCGTGCTTCTTGCTTCGAGATTTCCCGTAAGGGGAGTACCCGCCTTAACGATCTTCTTTCCCTCGGAATTTGCGGTAACGCCGCTGTCGGAAACCACAATTCCCACCGAAACCTGCGGCTCGGTGTTAAAAAGTATCTGCGTCGGTGTAATTGCTGTTGACTTCTTAAATCCTGACATAATACATCTTCCTTTCCGTTAATTCTTGAAATAGGGGCTTTCAACGGGCTTTTTCGCTGACTGCGCAAGACGTGTTCCGATGCTGCCGTTCTGCGCCCTTGCAGGCTTTCCCACTACGGCGTTTCCCGTGCCTGTCGGAACGGTCTTGAAAAATCCCGAATAAGCAGGCTGCTTCTTAAGCTCGGCGATAACAGCGGAAATATCCTTTTTATCCGTTACCTTTACGACAGCGATAGAAGCAAGCTCCTTTGCTGTTTCGGCATTTGCACCCTGAGCTATTGCTTCAAACGCACCTCTCAGGCATACAAGCTCATCGGCAAGAGATCTTAAACCGTCCTCGTCGCTCATTCCTGCGGGTACACCCAAAGTCTTGATGATCCTTGCAACAGTACTTTCGGGTACGGCTTCTGCGGCTTCGGGAGCTTCTGCTTTTGCTGGCTCCGCTGCCTGATTGGATTCGGTGTTCTGTTCGGGTTCAGCTGCCGCTTCCTGCTGAACGGGTGCGGTCTGCTCCTGTTCGGTCTGAACTGCTGTGTTTTCTGTTTCCATAGACTAATCCTCACTTTCTGTGCTTATTACGAAATGTATCGGTTCTTTTACGTCTGCCGAATTTAAAGACAAAATTTTCAGCCGTTCCATAAGCTTGGAACGGCTGTTATCCAAAAGAATATCTATCCGACGGGCTTTTTTGGCTGATTTTTTCGTACCTCGGGAAAGGTATTCCAGCTGTCTGCGGAAAAGCTTCAGCGTTTCGGCGTTGTCTGCCTGCACCGTTTCGCTTGTTCCGCATACGGGACACACAACGTCCGTTGCGGTGCATTTATCTCCGTTTTCAAACAGTGCCTGCCATTCCTTTATGCCCTCGGAAAGGCTGAATATGCACCCGCATTCGGGGCATTTGGCGGTTATTTTCATCTTATACCCTCTTTCAAGGCATTATTAAAAGCCCTTAGAATGGTGTTCTAAGAGCCTTTATAGTTATTTGATATTTGTTTTTTAATGCGGTCTTATAAGGAAAGAAACAGTCCGAATTGTATCATATGCAATGGTAATGAACCGGAACTCGTTGCACTCTTGGGCGATTTGCAGTAGTTTTGCATGGATTCAAGCATAAACTATTTGACCATTAAAAATCTCCTGCAACGATTTTCATAACTTCAGATTCAGGCAGCCTCTCGTGATTCATATAGATTTCCTTGATCTTGCAATAACGTCTGCCGCCTTCTTTATGGATTTCACGAAGTTCCTGTGTCGGATTGCCATCACGTCCTCCTTGTTTATTTGGATATTTACCGCATATTTCTCTGTTAATCGCAGACATTTCATTGTCTAATGCACGTATAGCGTCTTTTTCTGTCAGTTCTTTTTCCATCGCTTATACTCAACTCCTAACATTTCACAAATATCCTCAATAATACTGTGTTCTGCTTTTTCGGCAAATTCAGCCATTGTATAACCTTTAGCATCATAACTATCATACCGTGAATCCTCGGCAGTATTTATAATGTCAATAATCTCTTTTTCTGTAAACTCCTTGCCATTAAAGTGTATTTCATAGCAATATTTTGTATCAGCCGCTCGCATAACAGCGGTTCCGTCAAGGGCACCACCAAAAATGTCCCTAGTGCTGAAAGAGTATTCCGTTTGATCTGGTGGGTGAGTATGAGTATTATAGCTTTCAAGCATTTTATCGCCAAAAATGCTATCTGTATCAATACCGGCTGCTCCTCCTCTTGCCACGTACATATTGCCTGTTTTTGTAATAACTAAGCAATATTCTCTTTCCTTGTGAGCAAATTTGTTTTCAAATTTTTGCATATAAGCGGTGATTGCTTTTTTATCGTTAAAATCAATCGTTCCTATTTTATGCGGAAAACTGTTTCTGATATTTTGCGCTGCATTCCCTGCCGAACGACCTGTATTTATTATACCCCCGCTGTTCACAGAAGTCAACCCCTTCGCCGCATTCTGCAAATTACCAACAGCCTTTTCAAACCCGTCCACACTTTTCCCGAAGTCCTTGATAGCCTTGCCAAGTTCATCGGAAGCCTTCTGGATCTGTGAGAGCTTTTCCGCAGCGTTGTTGACAGAAGCAGTGGAAGAAGCTGTGTTGTTGACCGAAGTTGCCTTTTTCGCTTCTCTTTCTGCTCTGAGCCTTGCCTTTTCAGCTTCAAACTCCTTGCGAAGCTCATCGCCGTCCACCTTTGCCGCTTCGGAGTGGAAGTCCGGTTCTATGAGCTTACCGGTCTTTTCATCGATCTTTGTTCCCTTGAAATGAGGTACAAGAATACAAGCTCCCATAGGGTGATCCATTGGACACTTGTCAAGCGGGAACACTTCGCCATTTCGCTGTTCGCAGAGAGGACAGACGTTTACTCCGCCGCTTGAACGCCACTCTACTCCATCAATAAGCGGATCGTCCTTACAGGAAAGTATCACCGCCTGCTGATGAGCATGCGTAGACATAGTCTGAGCAAGCCTGTAAGCATTGTAATCAACCTTTTTCTTCGAGCCGGGATAACGCCTTGACCAGTCAAAATCCTTTCTGACATTGGGATTCACATACTTTTCAAGGTCTTTGGCAATATCGTAAATGGGACGGTTCTGAGCAAGCCCCTTCGCAACTATCTGAGCCAGATCACCCGATGCTTTCCGATAATCCCCCCAGACAGCCTTAGAGAAATTCCAACGCTGACCGTAAAGATTTCCCGAAACGATATTTTTGACCGCCAGCTCCGGAACGTGAGCATAAGCAGCACCCACATTCACACCGATACGCTTCATCATTCCCGCAACGTCAGAACAGGTGACCTCCGCCACCTTCTTCATATCGGAAACTATGTCCTTTTCAATCTGAGCGGAAATATTTTTAAGGGAATCATCTATGCTTTTCTGCAGGTCACGCAGCTGCTTCATCTGCAAAACGGTAGTGCCTGTCCATTTTCCGGCACGTTGGATAGCATTGATCTTGTTCTCCGTTTCCTTTGCAATATCGGAATACATTTTTTGTATTGCCCGCTTGCGTTTAAGACCAAGCTCCCGACGGTATTCGGTAGAACGGACAAAATCGGGAAATTTTGCATTTGACATATGTTATCACTCCAAGGGCGGTACATCATATGAATCTTCCAGTATCTGACGTTCAATTGCCAGCTGCCTGAGCTCGGCATCTGCCTCCTCATCGGTGTAGCTGTGCCATTTCTTCATATATGATTTCAGGCTTCTTGCCTTCGCTCCCACTTCCGCAAGGTCAAGCTCCTTTTCCTCTGCTTCATCTTCCGGGAGAGGATAATTGTTATCCACACGGACTATGTATGGAATATCGGGCAAGGGCTTTTCGCCGTAGAAACGCACAACATTCGGAAACATTTTTGCACCGTCAATAATACACTTGACCATAAATTCAAGTGCGGGACGCCAGCTGAGGAACTTTTCATCGCAGCGGACTATAAGCCCCCAATATACGGCTTTCAGCGTTTTCCCGCTGGTTATCATTCCCTTCATTGCTTCCGAGGAAACGCAGGGAATATCAAGCTGTTCATACATTGAATCCCGCAGACGGTCAAGAGTAATGGTGAGTGCAGAACTATAACTCATGCTGCTTTCAAGCACTCCGACCTTTCCCACAGCACTATCCTTTACCGAAGAATCGGTAGCAAGATCCCAGAAAGCTCCCGCCGCAAGGCTGAGATCTTTCGTGGTTTCGGGATTAACGTCCATGGCATAGCGTACAGGGTTCATGCCCTGACGTTCCGAATCCATGTCCGCAGCGGAAAGCCTGCTGTACCATCGTTCATAGTCAGCCAGCACTTCAACATCGCTTTCGCCCTTATCGTCCCCGGTAAGACCGTCATTCAGTATTACCGAAGCGGGGATATATGTCAGCCCCGACGAACGTTCCTTGATGATCTCCTCAACAAGCTCTCCGCAGCCGTCATAAACAGCCTCACTTACAAGGCATTCACCGTTTTCAAGGCGGTACCGCTTCTTGTATATCCGCTGTTCCTTTTTAGTCGAGCAGTTATTCATGTTATAGAAAAATACGATCTTTGTAAGCCTGCCGTAAGCATCGTTTTCAAAAACGAATTCCTGTGCCGGGGAAAATCTCAGGGAGATCTCGCCGTTATCCAAAACGTCGCACACAAGAGCAACACGCTTGCCTATAAAACAATCCCTTGCCGCCCTGACAAGCTTCATTTCAAGGTCGTTCTTCTGAATTACCTCGTTGAGAAAGCTTTGAAGCTCGGAAACGCTGCCGCTGTCCTTGGTATTTTTCGCTTTTATGGTGAAATCCGGACACTTGCTGAACATAAAGCGGGCTTCCTTGTCAATAAGCGTCTTTATCTTCTTGTATCGCATATCGGAAGGAACATAATCCCCGTTGCTCTCGGTGGGGAACTCCCTTCCGTTTTTGTAGATGTCATACAGCATGTTTATATCTGCCAGCTCGTTTAAAACCTCCGAGCCGTAAAGTCCCGAAAGCTCTTCGGTTATCATGCTGTGCGGGACAAAGCTTTCAATCACACGATCGAATATCACAGATATTTACCTCCTAAAATTTCACACCCTTACGGCTGTTTCTTGCCGCCGTCTTGATGTCGGAAACAATATAATTGTCAAGCCCATACCAGATAGCGGAAAAAGTATGCGGGTCGATATTAAATTCATCGAATATAAGATTGCCGTCCTTGTCGGAAGCATAGGAGAGCGTCGAAAGTTCCCTTATGCAGTTGCGGCAAAGGGGAGAGCAGATTATCTTTTTGAATCTCTTGCACTTTCGGGTATTCTCCAGACGGCTCCCCGCAAACTTGTGACAGCCCCTGATATTAAAGCCCTGCTGTCGGTAATATTGAATCGCTTTGGGGTCTTCACAGTCGGCAACAATAGGCTCCTTGTCATAACCCAGCTGTCTGAGCTCGGCTGCGGTGTAATCGTCCGTCATCTGATTTTTGTAATACTCGTCGAAGATGTACAGCACCTTTTCCTTATCGTCCACCGCCATTCTTATAACAGCGTTATAAGAGGTTTCAAAACCAAAGTCAAAGCCCGTAAATTTGAACCGCCGTGGAATTCCCTTCACAGCTCGCATAACAAGCTCATGACTTTCAGCTATCGTAAACTGCGGCAGCACTCTTGTTCCCGTAATACCGAACCGTCCCTGACGGGCAATTCGGTAGAGATCGGGGTCATAGCTTTTAAGCTCCTCCAGCTGTTCGGTGTAGCTCTGCGGAAGGAAAAAGTTATCGTCACAGGTGGAGTGATGATAATAAACGCCGTCCTTGATGATGACGTGCTTTTTGTAAAGCTCCTCATCGTCCATAACGACAACATCACGTCCCTCCTCGTCAATACGCTTGAAAAAATGCCTGTACACCCAGTTGTTTTTATCCACAGGATTTGTAGACAGCATAATATGCAGGGATAATGACGGGTGACGCAGACGTCCCAGAAGCTCCTTGTAGCCCTCATATTTCACCTCGGAAGCTTCCTCTATCCATATCACCGAAATACCGTTGATGGATTTAAGCTTTGCAGGCTTATCCATGCCCTTGAAGATTATCTTTGAACCGTTAGGAAATATGAGCTGCATGGGGCTTGTCTTAGCAATGACCCTGCGGCTCTTTTTCTTCCCGGGATTTTCTTCGAGCATATTCATTCCGTCCAATATCTCACAGAGCAGGTCGAAGCAGCTGTCACGGATAGTATCGTAAACCTCTCTGATTATGAGCATTTTCCGCTTTTCCCGAAACAGCAGCAGTATACTTTTGAGAGCAATGTTATACGATTTTGATGAGCCGTAGCCGCCCACCAGAAGATAGGTCTTGCAGCTCCAATCAAAAAGAAAGCTTTCAAAAGCGGGATTTACTTCCTTAACCATCCGAACCACCCCTTCCCGCACGAACGATAGTGATCGTGCTGTCAATATCCTCACCGTCTGAATCGGAGCCCCATCGTTCGGGATCTCTGCGTTCCAGATAGCGGAGAGCCGCATTTGCATTTCCCGAAGAAATAGCTTCAAGCAGTGCCCGTTCCGCTTCCGCATTCAGAAGCTCGGGATTTGCCCTGAAAAACTCGGAAAGCTCCGTGCGGCGTTCCTTAAATTCCCGAAGCATACGCTCCCGTTCGGCTTTATCATCTGTATTAAGAAAAGCCTCGGTAAGCTCTCCGAGGCTTTTGTGATATTTCTTTTCGGGCTTGGCATTAACAGCTCCCAGCAGAGCCTTAAGCCCGTTTTTCTCCGTACTGTTCAAAACCTTCAACTCCTTTTTGCTCAGAACGAAAATAAAGCCGTTTTCAGCGGCTTTGGATTTTAACGATTAATTTCCCTACTGTCCTTTTAAAAGCGATTTCTAAGGGCATATAACGGGGATTAAAAAGGGTATGCTTCGCCATTCGCAAGCGGTGACCCGCTCACGCTATTTTAGATATGTCGGTCGGCATCAGACAAGGGGAACGAATCAACCCTTACCCGATTATCCGACGTCTTATCTCGGCAGCCGTTTAAGCTCAAAAGCAAGATTTGCCTTATGAAGCTTACCGTCAAAACGGAGCTGAACAGTCGCCCGTTTCTGCCGCCTGTTAATGTGGACAATATCCTGCTCATGTCCTCCGAGAACGCCCTCGAATCCGACTATGTTGTTTTTATCGTCCACCAATGCAGCCGACTCCTCAAGGATATTGCCGTCATTGCAAAGCCACCTGATAAGCAGCTCCTCTTTCTTAGGCAGCGGGGAAGGCTCTCCCAAAAAGCGGATAACCCCGTTTACACCCTTTACCCTGTGAAAAATGTCCGCCGAATACTCCCCGTCATAGAAAACATATCCGGGAAACAGCAGATCTACCTGCTTATGTATCAGCCCATTCTTCCTAAGAAACATTTCCCGCCTTGGAGCAAAAGCGGAAAGACCCGCTCTTCTCAGGTCGGCAGCCGTCCGTATATCGTATCCCGGCTGAACCTGCAAAACATATATCATTCCGCTTCACCGCCTGTTATCTCAGATTTCTTCTCGTTCATCCAGCCAACAAGCTCCGCATAAAGCTTGGGATTTTCCTTGGACATAGTATCGAACACCTTGCCCTTGACCGCATCAAAGCCTGTTTCCTCAATGCCCTTGCTTTTAGCGTCCATATTTCGCTTGTATGCCGCTATCTTGACAAGATCGGCTGCCTGCTTCATGAGCTTTACGGGATCCGCAGCCTGAAGCTGGTCCTCGGAAAGGTTCTGAACATAATTGAACAGCTGATAGGACATCAGATTAAGCATAGCGTCCGAAGCGTCCAGATCGGGATATTTCTGCATTTCCCGCATAACAGCAATAAGGTTTTCCTGTGCAATCCTCATGCTGTCAATGGAAGCCTTGAGGTTTTTCGCATGATTGCAAACCGCCTGCAGCGATATGGATATCCCGGCATTCTCGGTGATATACTCGGCGACCTCTTTGTAGGTAAAGCCAGCCATAAGCATTTCCTCGACCTCACTGCGGAATGCAGGTTCAAGCCTGTCTATCTTGGAATGTTTTCTCCTAGCCATCAGATCACCTATCAAATATCCACATTATCATCGTTCTTCGTCCCCGACAGCAGCGAAATGCCGTCAGCTGAAAGCTTAGCCTCCAGCTCCTCAAAGGGAGCGTCGGCAATCGTTACAGCTGCCTTGGAGCGGACATGCCTTGTGATGATATATCCCCGCAGCGTTAAGTAGTTCACACAGTCCAGCAGCTCCGCCACCGTCATGGACGGTTCCAGACCGTAGGACAGGTCTTTCAGCGAAACATATCTGTACCGCAGAGAATTTATTGTACGCAGCACCTTACCGTTATTTTCGATAAATCTGCGCTGTCTGATAGCATTCTGAATTTCGGCATTATCGTTCATTATCAATCATTCCTTTCTTATCGGCGGAGAAGCTCGTCCATCTTGCTTTCAAGCCTTGCTATTACCCGCACAAACTCATCATTCCGAACTGATTTTTCCTTGATGAAATCAATGTCCTTAGTGATCTTGTTCATAGCTTCCTTGACCTCTCGGACTTCTTCTTTGGTAGCAAACTTGTCATTAAGCTCCTTGAGATCGTCCCGCAGCTCCGACAGCTCCGCTCGTTCAGCTTTGTTTATCTCATGTTCCTGCAGCTTACCTTCGGCTTTGTCTACTCTGTTCATAGTAGCCTTAAGAAAATACCCGATTATACTCACCACAGCCGAAATACCCACAGAAATGATCATCATCAGAATTTCATTTGCCATTTGCTCACCGCCCCCAAATAAAAAATATGGTATACCCGTGCCTTTCAGCCCAAGTATACCATATAAATTTCTCGCGGTACATTCACGAAATTTCCAGTGTTGCATTCCTTAACTTTTTTCAGTCGGTGCAAAGCTCATCAAGGGTGACTTCCAGAGCCTGCGCCAGCTTTTTGGCATTGGAAACAAGGCAGTCGCCCCGCTTTTCAATCTCCTGTATCGTCCTTCGGGATATACCTGTCATTTCAACAAGCTGCGGAACGCTTATGCCTTTTTCTGTTCTGATCTCTTTTAGTTTCATGCTAATATCTCCTTTATAACCAGATTAAGTGCAAACCAAAGGAAAAATAACAAGCCCACAATTTCAAGCACCTTTAAAATTACGCTTATTGTCTTTTTCATATTGACTTAATGAAGAAGCTGTGTTATAATATTTGCAAGGTGCAAGGAGCTTTCGCCCCCTGCCCCTTTCGGGATTCAAGCTTACTGCTTGAATACTTCAATCAGAATTTTTATCCAGCCGACTATGGAAATTATTCTGAATAAGAGCTTTTCGACTGTGTCCAATATGTCGTCAAGCTCTTCTTTTTTGTGCTTCTTCATTTCCCTCACCTCCTTACAATTATATTATAGCACATTATAATGTGCTTGTCAAGCCCTTTTTTAAAAAAAGTCAAAAAAATTTCCGCTTTATTCCTGTCAAACAGTAGGGAACAAAGCGGATTTTTAATGTCATTCATCATCAAAAAATGAACCCTGCCCGTCCATAGGCTCAGCCCGAATACGGCTTATCTCACCGCTTACAATGTTACGGATAGTTTTCTCATGCAGATTATACTTCCGAGCCAGCTCACCCCAATTATACCCGTTAAACTCACTTCGGATACGCTTGTTGCGGAGCGGGATAGTGACCTTGTCGGGCATACGAACGGTAAACGTTGAGCCCGCATACATCAGCAGTAACCGCTTATATGCTTCCAGCCCAAGGCATTCCGCCAAAGCTCTCTGCTCACCCTCAAGGTCATCAAGAGTGAGCTCACTCACTAACTGTTCTGTCAGGCTCATATGTACCTCCTAGCCTTTATAATCCTCAAAATCATGTACACTTCTGAATACGAATCTATTATTGCACCAACGTTGCAGCCGTCTAAGCCGCCGTGATGCCGTATCCTTGCGGTACAGCATCACATACGGGGTAAATCCCAGATCTCTCAGAGTATAAATGCGGTACAGATCCTCTTCGATCGTACTTCCGTAATTCGTAAGGACATAAACCGTTTTTCTGCGGCAGTTCTTAATGACCGTATGCTCATTGAACTGTTTGAAATACTCTGTCAGATCCTCACGAGGATTATCCCAAGCGAAGTGCAGCATATCTGTTTTAATGATGTTCAGCAGCTGTATGTTGTCGGGGTTTGTAAGTCTAATGTCTAAACCTTGATTGAAATTCACCCTTATATCGTTTTCCGCCAGCTGCTTTAAGAGTTTTTCGTGTTCCTTACAGGCAAGTATGTTGGGGTCAAGCAGCTCCAGCCTTTTCTGCCCTCGCCAGAACTCCGACAGCTCCGCAACCTGATGCGACCGCCGCCCCTCTTTCTCACCGACAACACAAAATCCGCACCCACGAGGACAGCCTCTAGTTAAAAATCCAACTGCATAATCATACTCGGGATATAGCTCGTAGTAAGGATAAATATGCTCAATCTTATCAGGGAGCGGGTTATTTTTGCTGTTATCAAAGATTTCTTTTCCGCCTTCAATGGTTATGCAGTATCCCGTACCGCCCTTAATCAGCTCATCGGAACGGACAGCATATTCATCATCAATGTCAGGAGTAAAGCTAAATGTTTTAGACGAATATACCAGGTCATACTGATCGAATGGGGAGTACATTTGAATCGTATCACCGATTGATTTGTGATACGCCGCTAATTTCATAAGCGGTAAAGAGGGGAAATTGTGGCAGTCACTCCACAAGCCGATTTTTGCCATTTTCAGTCCTCCGAAAACAAACTCGTCTGCTGCAGCGACACATAATTCCCGACCTCGTGCGGCTCTCTCGGCTTATACGGTTTACCCGTATCAACATCGACAAGCTCCGACATCACAAAATCGGGGCAGCTCGTTACCCTGTCAACACGTCCGAGAACCTTATCGTGACAGGTGCAGTAATAGCAATCACTGTTTACGCAGAAAGCACAGTATCTGCAATATTTCATTCCACAGCCCTCCTATTCCACCCAAACCCTATCCGGCAAAGCCGAAACCAGAGCATCAAATTTCCGAACCGCATTCCAATCGTCACAGGCATCGTCATATTCCTTTTCAATCTGCCTGATAATGTCCAAGAACGCCGTATTCTCACCCTTCAAAACATCAAAAGACGCTTTCAGATAATCATATTTGTACCGAATATTCAGAAAACAAACGACAACCCGAAACACCTGATTCGCCGCCGAGAGCAGCTCCGCTTTGGTCAAACGTTCCAATCTCTTCTTAGCCTCCTGACAGCCGTTCCGACCCTCATAGCTTGTAAGCCCGTAATAATCCTCCTCAAACGTATCATACCCGACCATTCGCATTCCGCTACCCTCCGATATTCCCGCAAGGAAATCGTCAAAAAATTCGCAGATATATTCGTTACGGAGCAGGTCATTAAGCTGTTCGCATTCTCCGCTAAGGTCGGAAAACGCCATTCGGAGCTCAAAAGCTTCCTCTTCGTCCCCGTCCAGAGCATCAATCAAAGCAGCTTCTTCACCGTCGACTATCCAGCGAACTTCATCACATTCACAGGAAATATCATAAAGCTCTTCCTGAATGCTATCAAGATTAAATTCGGCAAGGATAGCCTTTTTCCACCGCAGATTTTTGGCTTTCTCTTGCTTTGTCATACCTTCCTGCACCTGCCATAACTCTTATGTATTCTCCTCAGCTCACCCAGAAGCTGCTCAAAAGTAATACCCGTTAGCTCAGATATCCTCGTGATCTCTCCTGCAATGCCGTGAATTATAGCACGTGGGTCACCGCAAAGACAGGTTTCGCAATTCACACCGTTCTTCATCTCGGTATGGATAAAGCAGTCACCGTATCCGTTAAAGCCCTCAGCCTGCTTCCTTAATCTTTCCTTATCCATGTTTCTTAGCCTCCAAATCGTAGCAGGACGCCTGAACCTCCTCAAAAGCCCTCATTTTCGCCCGAATATCCTCCGCCTCCGCAAAGGTCACGGACTTATCCTTCTTAATCTTGCGGTTCTCACAACGGGAACCGATACTGCCCACAAGGAAATCCGTCAGCTCCTCATCAAGCATAAGCCCCTTGATATCACGATCAAGAGCATGCTCCAGAACGCCGTCCTGGTCATACTCGTCATAATACTTCACTTTAGCTTTAAGGCACTCAATAACCTTGTGCAGCCTTTCACGCCCAAAGCCGAAATCCTCATGCAGAACAATAAGCAATATCTTCAAATTCTGCCTTGCAAACTCATTCGCTGTTCTCCACACGATTTCCTTAAGCTTTTTTTCTGAATTTACCTTCATAAACACACCTCCCAATGCGACATAATACACGGGCGAATCCCACTGCCGTAGGATTTGCAATCGTTCGGTATCCACCGAGCCGCATTATCGGGAGATCATTCTCCCGATGCTCTGCGTTTAATAGCCTTGCGTTCCGCCGACGCCACATAGCGTTTCAGCTGCTCGATAAGCTTTGAAGCACCCTCGGACGTTACATTTTTGAAAATATCCGTTTTCCCGCCGCTGTACCCATCAATTACCGGAACATTCAGTTCCTTCCGAATAATAGCCGCCAGCCGCTCCCGCAAGGTCTTATCGCAGGGCTTTTCATCGAAGCTTTCCAGCTGATACATAAGCCGCCATATGTACTTAGCCTGTGCCTCGGAAAGCCTGCCTCGGTCGTAGCTGTATTCAGTCTTCGGCTTTCTTTCGGCAGGAGCAGGCGGCATACCCTTCATTCTGTTCATAAGTTCCGCCCGCACCGCAAAAAACTCCTTGTCGGTAAGCTCCGAAATATGCTCCTTCCCGGTAATACCGTAAACAAGAGCATGAATATCCTCATTATCCATTCCAAGCCCACGTCCGAGAGCATAAACAGTCTTTCTTATTTCAGCCTTAGTTGCCATAAAATCCCGCCTTTCTGTAAAGCTTAGCGCAGTTATCAAAATGTTTTTGTTTTTCATCACGGAGCGGGTCATAAAACTCCGCTGCCATTGCATTTTTCATCTTCTCCCGTTCCTCACGCCATTCTGAGTAGTCGGAGCACTTGGCATGACAAACGGGATCCCGCCGTTCACACCCCTTGCACGGGCACATTCTCAGCAATTTCGGTTCCCCCTTTTTCCGGAGATTTTCTGTGGTCCGGGATAAAGCGGTTATTAAAATCCTTTTCCTCTCCGCTTGCGTGTCCGTTGTAAATGCAGTCTTCGTATTTACACTCAAAGCAGCCAAGCGGAGGATCGCAGTCTTTAGATAACGCATGCCGCATATGCTCACTCTCCGATCTTAGGAGTATTGTTAAGAGCAAATGTATCGAACATCTCCAGATCGTAAGAGTGTTCCGCCGAATTGCTGCCGTTGCGTGCGTTGTAATTACCCTCAAGCACCTTAATCATATTACCCGGTTCTATCAGCCAGTCGAAATTTGCCACCCAGCTCCGACTGTTTTCCCCGCACAGGAACGGTGAGGAAACAGTTGTAGAAAACAGCTCACCAAAATCATCAATAGTGTACCCTTCCACAAATCTTGCCTTGATATGCCTTTTCCTGCTTGCAGACAGCCTTCTAACTCTCGGCAGCTTGTAGCCACATATGTCATTGTACATCTTTGCAACATCGTCATAGGGTATATCCTTCGGAATATTCCGCTTTTTAAGGATAGCCTCTCCCAGCTCCGCCGCCGACCGAAGCAGCTCTCTGACCAGCACCCGTTCTTCATCATAAGCACTGTAATCCGCCTGAGATAACCGCCGTGATTCACGTGCAAAATCCTCCATATTCACTTTTCATCACCCCCGAGAAGCTTCATGCCTATGCTCATGAGCAGGTCATAGAACGATTCATATTCTCCTTTATTTGAATATCCTCCGCTGACAGTAAATGTCTTTGGTTCTGTGAGGTTATGCCCCTGATATTTGATATATTCCCGGGCATTTTCTAGGATAAAGAAATACGCAACAGTATCATACTCAATATCCACCGAGCATTTAATAATGTCCTCAAGAACGCCATAAGCTCTGAAATAGTCATTTTCATCGGAAATGATTTCGCCGTCTATGCCGTCAGCGAACGCTGTTTGATAATCAACGACCTTATCGGGGTCATCATAATCTCCATACTTAAGTACAACCGCTCTTTCATCGGGGAAAATTTCATTTTCGTATTCAGGGTAACAAAGGTAAACATCATAATCGCCATTACCGCCGCCGTCATACTTATACACCAGTCGCTTGCTCTGAACCAGATGAATGGGCTTTCGGGTGCCTAAATTATCCCTTGCATCTTCATGCTGCTTCTCCGCAAACTGCCGCAAAAACCGCTCCTGTTTCTCGTTAATATCAATTTCAAGCTTCATAAATTCAACTCCTTATTCCTTAAAATTTCACTTTTCTTGCAAAAAAGGCAGGTAAAATTCCGTTTTTCCTGCCTCTTGCAATGCTGTTAAAATACCGTTTTAATACGCTGTAACCGTTATTTTCGGAGTGCGTTCCGATACGACCGCACCGTCTATGTCCGTCATAACGCCCTCGATCGCCGCTTCCGAAGTAACACCGTTAAGTGCCATAAGCTTAGAAAACAGCTCCCAGTCTTTGATTTCCCGAAGCATATATGCGTAATCCTGAGCGTCCTCCTCGGACAACCCGCCGATCTTGACGAGATTTTTCACATCAGTTTCAAACTTCGCACCCTTAAGCTTCTTCATAAGCGACTTCTTTGCCTTATCATCACAGGGAAGCTTGTCGATAGCTTCCGAAAAGCTCATGCCCCGGAACAGCTCTCTGTTGTACACCGCCACCAGCATACGCTTAGCAGGCTCTGTCATCGTGTACTTGATTTCTTCCTTAACAAGGTCGGAATATCCCTTTTTCAGCACTTCACGAAGCAGGGTAGGCAGTGTAAGCTTAACGCTGTCCGCCATTGTTACCGAAGCCTCGCCGAAGCTTCCGGGATACTTCACAGTCTTGAGCTTTGTGTTCTCGGTATCAGCTTCAAAGCTTTTGAGCAGTTCCGCCTCCAGCAGCTCCTTTTCGTTCTTAAGTTCTTCCGTCTGTTTCTGGATAGCAACAAGACGGTCAACTTTTTTTCCTATATCCTCCATAATAGCCCTCCATTACTTGAATTTCTCTTCGATCTCGGCTCTGATCTCCGCTGCACACTTGGCACAGATCTCTTCACCCTTGATCTTGGCTACCGACTCAACAGAGCCGCAGAAACGGCAGACGGGCACGTGATTTTTCAGCAGAATACCGTCCTCAACCTCCACAAGGTCAACGCCGTTTCCCGCATAAAATCCCTTTGCCGCCGCCAGATCCTTGGGGATAGTAACGCCCCTTGACTTGCTAAGCTTCTTGTGTTTGATAATATCCATAAAAATTTCTCCTTTCGACCTGCCATCATCAGCGCAGGTAGGTCAGCTCCTGCGGACGGGGAACACCCCCGTTTCGGCTATTTTCCGCACTCAAAGTCAAGTGCCGCCAGCACCTGTTCCTTGAAGCTTTCAAAGGTCTGATCCGAATACTCCTGCTGCCAAATATCCAGCAGCACCAAAGCCGCCGCCTTCAAATTGCTCGGAAGCTTAACGACTTTCCCGCCGTCCATAGCCGCCGAAATAACCTTGCCTTCTTTGTCGTTGATTCTGATATTCATCTTACTACCTCCAAATATTTCAAAAGTTCCTTTATCTGCATATCGTCCAGCGACCGAAATCTGTCCGATGCCGCTCCCACGAAGAAAATCGTCCCGAAAAGCCGTGTGTGGAAATCCGAGAAGCCACTGCAAACATTGACCGCCTTTTCATTGTAAGGCAAACGCAAAAGCGTACCTTCCTCATTGCAGATAACATTCACACCCATTCCAATGTACACCGCCTCTATGTACCCGCCAACGACCTCCTGCATAGCCTGCAAGGTGTTGGGAATATTCGCAACGGAAACAATACCGTCCGCCGTGATTTTCAGGATATGCAGCTGCTTGTCGCTCTTATATCTCCTCATCACAGCTATCCTCCTCAGTACCGAAGGGCAGCACCCCGGACGCCGCCAAACTCATAAACCCCGCCGTCATAACTATTATGGTAAGCACGATCATTGAGAATGTCGCCCCAACGCCCTCCATAAGTGACATAAGAAACCCGAAAATAATCATCATCAGCATAGCATTCGCAAGGAACGCCGCCTTCATCAGCTGTAATTCAGCTCTAAGCTTTTTCATAAAATACCTCATTTCTTCATCAACTTGATTTTAAAATTCTGCTTGTGTCTGTTTTCCAAATAGAAATAATCGGGAGTTTCCTGCAAAACCAGCCAGTCGGAGGAGCGGTACGGTCTGCCGTCTGCATTCCGACCGTACCTGTGTATCTCCGCCCGCTGTCGGCTGTCGGGCTTTTTGCCCCTCATCAGGCTACCTCCTCACGCAGCCGCTTAATAACGTTGGAGCTTATCTTTGTTCCGCCGCTTTGAGCCAGCTCCGCAAGTCCTTCGAGGGTAACATTTCCCTCGGTTTTTCCGTATTCAAGCTTGTAAAATTTGACCGCCCTGCGCATTCCTTCGCCGTTGACCTTTGCTATTTCGTGAAGGAATATCAGCTCGGGAGTTTTGTTTGCCTTCACAAGCTCGGGGAACATCAACTTAATATCATCAAGCGTAATGTCCGAAGACCTAAGATAAGGGCGAAGATTTGACCTGTTCCAGATCTGCCCCGTAAGGTCAAGCTTTGCATCGGAAAACATCTTCATAAATGCGGGATTTCCCACAAAGCAAACCCCAACCGTTTCATCATTATCCGTAAAATGGTCTGCTATCTGCCGAAGCTCGTCGGCAGCTCTGAATCGAAGGTGCTGTGCCTCGTCAATGATAATTAGCATACCGTCATGCAGACGGGAGATAACCGCCTTTTCAAGCTTGTCTATCCTCCGCATTTCGGGGATACCCAGCTGAGCACCGATCTCATTGAGCATCGAAAGAGCATTGCCGTTCCCGCTCGAAGCCGTTACCACTATCGTGTCGGACGGATACATGCTTGCATACTGATTTACCGCCCGTGTCTTGCCGATCCCGCTGTCCCCGACAATGATCTCGCAGTCGCCCATAACGTGACAGTTGCGGATAGTATGGAAAACCATCTCGGAAATTGAAGTGGGAACATATTTTACACCCCGATACTCCTTTTTCTTCTCCTCCTTAGTCTTGAAATAGCTTTTAAGGGATTCAAAGAACTTTGGAACATTTCCCCTGTACTTGCATTTTCTGATATCGGAAACGGTGCTTCCGCTTTCTCCGATAAGCTTTGCAGCACTTCCCGCACTGCCTGTTTCCACTATCAGACGTTCAAGCCTAAGAAGAAGCTCCCCGTACTCCTCGGGATATGTGCTGTAAGCGTAAGCTCTGCTGTCAAGGAAGCTCTGAAGCTTCTCCGACTGCTTTTCATCTCCCGCAAGTGCCGCCTCAATATCCTTCGGCAGCATTCCCGCCACCTTGGGTGCACCGTCCAACCCGAACTCTGTTATAATGGCGTTGTAACGCTCGTTTAATGCTGATAAATTCATTATTATGCTCCTTTCATTTTTTCGTGGAATGCGGTCATTTTTTGTATGTCCGCAATCTTGACCTGAGTTATTTCCATTCCCTCGGGCTTAAGCTCGTCTGCCATAACGGGAGTAAATTTATCCGGCTTGGCGATCTGATAGCCCTCGGAATTTTGCTGTGCCCTGAGTATCTCAGCTCTTAGTGCCGATACTGCATCAAAGCTTCTGTGAGCTTCAAGCAGCTTCTTGACTTCCTTCTTGGTGCGGTTCTGCGACTGTACCAGCCTCTGAATGCTCTCTTCGTCCGCTCCAAGAAAGTCCATGTTGAGCAGGTCGCTTGCATTGGGATAACGGTAGAGGAATTTATCCGTTGCTCGATCATAAACATTTACATATTGCAAACGGGAAGGATCGTATCGGACATAAACCTCCTCGCCAACGTGGTGCACCGTGTTTTCGTCCTTGAACCACACCTTTTTCCCGCCGATCATAACATAAACGCCGTTCCTCTTGATCTCCTGATAGCCTGTAATTCTCATCATCAGCAGATTGAGATTTTCTGCGTCCGAGGTGCGGAATTGAATATCACCGTTCATTACAGCCTCGTTCCATACGGCTATGCGGCTCATATTCCTATAACGCCGCTCCTTGCCGCCGTATTTCTCGGAATTATATCCCCGAACAAATACGGGAATTATCTCCCGAAGCTCCTCATCGGTCATTATAACGCCGTCCTTAAGGAGCTTGTTCAGGTCGTGAGGACGTTCATCGGGCTTTCCGCCGCAGTAGGTTTCCATGCTCTTGGAATAATGCTCCTTGAACGTATAGAAAAACCGCTCAATGTTTTTCGCCTTAGCGTTTCTGACCTGGGCATTTGTTACGGCTATTTCAAGAATTGACAGTATCGTTTTGGGACGTTCTTCTTTCAGCCAGTCTTTGGTAGCCCTGTGACCTCTGCCTGCCACATCACCCGCCGTGTATTCCGAACCATTGTCCAGATATACCGCCGCAGGCAGCCCATATCCCGAAAGTATACCCTCACGAAGCGACAGCAGCGTAGTGTCCGCCGATGGATTGTCGCAGAGAGTAGCCGCCGTGATTATTCCCGACTTAGCGTCCTCCCAAGTCGTTATGTACGGACGATGTATCCTTCCATCGTCCGACATTGTAAAGAAGTCCAAACGGTGGTTATCTCCGATCCAGCAGTCGTTCGGACGGAGATTTTCATACTGCCTTTCTGCATGATGAACAAATTCGTCCATAAACCGCTTGTCACCGTACCGTCCACAGGCTATAACCGCCGCCGACAGCTGCCGTTTAATCTCCCTGGAAAAAGTCCTCGAGGACGGTATCTCCGCCGCAAGCTCGGGATAGTATTCCCGCACCACCGCAACGGTCTTTCCGTAGCAGTTCTCAACGGACAGCCTGTTTTCCGTCAGCCAGTAGCTTGTAAAAATGTCAAACACCTGCTGCTGGACGCTTGACTGCCCTCTGTTCCAACCGCCACGCTTATCCACAAGACCTTCAAGGTCATTGTTAAGATAGGCATTGTACTTTCTGTACAGAATATCGGGACTTATGTCTATATCGGGATTTTCCAGCTTCACCTTTCCGCAGAACGGTACATCTGCGTCCGTTTTGCGTTTAAATCTGCTCCTGCAAGCCTGCCATTCCTTGACCGTGTCGGTCCAGAACGCTATCTGCCTGCGTTCGTCCTCGGTAAAGCTGTCCAATGCCCTGATATTGACGGGCTTCTTCTGCTTTTTGACCTTCCCGCTGCCGTTCCCGGGGCTGTCGGGCTGTTCCTTAAGCTCAGGGAGCAGTCCCAGCTCCTTGTTCTTCTGACGATAATACTTCTCCTTCAGGTTTTCGGGGAGATTATCGATCGGTATCATGGAGCAAAGCTGATTATTCTTAGGGTGCAGCCTCTGTTCAGCTGTTATTTTCCCATTTCGGATAAGCTTGTTCACACTTTGAACGCTCGCTCCCTTTAATTCAGCCAGCTCCTTTACGGATATATAATCCAAAATCACACCTCCCCGAAAAATTTCACTTGACAATCCGAAACATTTGTGCTAAAATGTTAATCAGAGCCTTTACAGGTGACCTCAACGGTCTTTAGAAACTCAGCGGTTTCAAGTATTATCGAAAGAACGGTGCTGGCGTTCTTCCGAGCCTGCTCAGGCTCTATTTTTATGTCCTCACAGGCGGACATATCGCAAATGTATGCCGCCTGCTCCAGAGCAAGAGCCAAACCTCTGCACTTGTATTCTTCCCATGTCATTGTATTTTCACCTCCTTTGCTTTTTCAAAGACGTTTCGGAATCGAAACGCCCTTGAAAGAACAGGGGAGGTTTTCCTCTGTTCTGCCCGGGATATGCCCGGGGCATTTATCCAGCTTTAAGCAGCTGATCTATCGAACAGTTCAGAGCCTTAGCAATAGCTTGAAGAGTTGAGACTGATGGAGAGCGAAGTCCTCGCTCAATGTAGCTCAGGTGCATAGACGTGATACCACACTTCTTCGCAAGCTCGGTCTGCATCATTTCCTTACGTTCTCTCATATAGCGGATATTCTTGCCAAGCTGATTGTTGTATGGTTTCATCGGCATCACTCCTTAGTTCTTCTGTGTCCTCTGCCGTAGAGATCTCCGCAGATATATTCGCTCGGATTGTTTCTTAATGCTTTCTTTGCATTTCGCAATTCATTGATTGAAGCTTTGATAACAGCATCGTGGTTGTCGTGAAAACCCAAAGAACGCACCTTTAACGGTTTCAATGCAACAACTCTGCGGCTCAGCTCCGCCAAAAGGTCACTGTCGGTCGCTTCCGAAAGAGGAAGCACGATCTCTTCATCAAAATATCCTTCGTTCTCCGCAAGCTCAGCCAGCATATCAGCAAGCTTGTTCGGCACATACCCGTACAGGGTTTTCATAAATTCTTCTCTGTTCATCTTAATTCCTCCAATTCTGCGGCATAATGCTCCGCCTTATTAAGCAGATCGGTGACCTGCTCATTTGTAAGACTGTCAGGCTCCTCATCATCGGAAGTGTCCCCAACAAACAGCACAGAACCATAGATCACTATCCCGTCGCTGTCATTTTCGGACATTATTGATGAAGCAACACGATTAACATCGTCAAGCGGTGCATAAGTGCAGTAATCATAGTCCACAAATGTGCAGATACCATCACCGTGCCACACACAAACTGCTTCGGGAGCATTAATAGCTTCCGACAACTCCTTGATTGAAGTGCCTACATCAATGCTGTAAGCATTTCCGTCGGATTCGATAACAACTGCTGTTATCTTATTCATAAAATCACTCCTTTTTTATTTATAAATACGGATTGACAGCCAACCTATTAATGTGTTACAATATTCTTGGATAACTGCGCCCCGTAGTTAAACTACACGTTTATTATAACCCATTTAAACGCACTTGTCAATATATTAGTGCGTTTAAATGAATAATTGTCTATTTTGTATATTTAGAGGGGTGGTTTATTGTGTTTTATGACAATTTGAAACAAGTTTGCGATAGCAAAAAACTAAAAATAACGCCTATAGTTGAAGAATGTGGCGGTGCAAAGGGTTCAATTTCTAACTGGAAGAAAGGTGCTGCGCCTAACAGTGATATTGTGGCAAAGTTGTCAGTGCGTTTAAACGTATCTACAGATTTTCTTATCTTTGGAGAAGAAAAAAGCCCCACAGCCGAGCAAACGGCAAAGGAGCAGCTGGCTCCCGATGAGCAGGAGCTTCTTGAAAATTACAGAAAGCTGTCAGAGCACGATAAGGGCAAGGTGATTGGAAAAGCGGAAACCCTTGCAGAGCTTGTATCGGAGCAGCAGCTCAGAGCTCCCGTAAGCGAGCCTGCCAATACTCCCATGATAAAGATCGCATTCATGGATATTCCCGTTTCCGCAGGCTTCGGAGAACCGCTTGACGTTGAAGTGTGTGAAAACTACATCACCGTTCCGGATACGCCAACCAGCCGAAGAGCAGACTTTTCCGTCCGTGTTTCCGGTGACAGTATGGAACCTGAGTTCTCTGACGGAGATATTCTGCTTGTGGAAAAGACAGAGGTAATAAGTAAGGGCGAAATAGGCATTTTTGTAGTTGACGGAAGCGGATATGTGAAAAAATACGGCAAAGACCGCCTGATCTCGCTGAATGATGATTATAAAGACATAGAATTGAAAAGATATAACAGCTGCTATTGCCAGGGCAGAGTTATCGGAAAATTATAAGGAGTGATCTGTATGCCATATCTAGCCGACAGCGACGCTGATATGACTATTGTTATTCTAGCAGCGGCATTGTTTATTGGTGCTGCCGTATTCGGTATTCTGATACTCATTATGAGGAGTATTCCCTATAAGAAATCATCAAAAATAAGCAAGCTTGCAAAGCATTTTAAAATAGCTTTAGAATGGAAACAAATCAAATATTCCATATCGGAGAAAAAAGGAAGCGTCCAAACAGCCGACAGTACGGTTCCGGGATACAGTATTTCATATAATCCCGGAAAAGAATATGCCCTGAATAATGATACCGGAGAAATAAGCGAAGAAAAAGACAGGGAAAGCTCGGATAACGACATAGTCAAAAGCTTTTCCTTGCATCTGCTGTTAGACAAGCTTAATCTTATTCTGTACTGTATTATCTTGATAGTAGCCGTTATTTCTCTTTTTTTCAGTCCTTCTGACAGCGTTATAATAGTATTTTTATCACTAATGATAGTTCTGCCTTTCCCGGCTGCACTTTTTCATATACTAAGCCCTGTGTTTCTGGACTATGCCGCCGATCAGGGCACTCTTGACAATTATAAAACTTTCAGTAATGCTCTTATAAAAACGACAGACTGTGCAATAGTACGAGAAAAGACTAAAGCGGGACTTACTACAATAACAGTTCAGAATAAACCATTTCTTTGGCTAAAAACAAACGCCGATATATTTGTTGTTAAAGCAGCAACTTGTAAGGTGATTTTTCTCCCGGATAAAGCATATGTAATCAAAAAAGGCAAGGTATCTGCATATGATTACAGCGATATTTCTATTTCCCTAGGTAAGACCAAAATCACGGAATATGGGCTGACATATCTTGATGAAACCATTATAGGCAAGGAGTGGAAATATCAAACAGCATCAGGTCAGCCAGACAGAAGGTATAAGGATAATCCCTGTTATAATGTGTGCCTATGCGGTGAAGTAAAGATCCGGATCGCCGCAGAGCATGAATTAACTATAATTGTTTCTAAGGAGAAGAACATCGACGAAATCATTCCCGAGGATAGTAGTATTTAATAAGTTCAATTCTCTCTAAAAGCTGCCTTGAAACTAGTTTCAAGGTTTCAAGGCAAAAGTTTCAAGGTTTCAAGGCAAGCATCAATAATTGCAACCGCTATTATATTACCCGCTCAAAGTCTTACGTTATAACAGCAAGATTAATTATAATCCCTATTTTGCGTAATTCTAAGGCTTTTATAAATAAAATCAAAAGCTATTATAACGCCCTTAAAAGGCTAACGCAACGAAAGCGGCAGTTTTCAACGAAGTCACAAAAAATCGTTGAAAACTGCCGCTTTCACTTTGACACCATATTTTACCAATTAATCATCGTCAAGCTTTTTTAAATCAAAATAACCCCAATTCTACGTACTTTTCAGCCCATTTAAACCTTTTTCACACCCATTAAACCTTTTTACCTTTTTTCTTACTATACGTGTCAAATTACAGGAAAAATTCCACTTTCCACTTTCCACTTTTCACATTTATAGAAGCTTTTCACTTTTAAATGTCATTCCGTGAGTATACTAAGGTTGATCTCAAACTCCGATTCAAGGGCACTCTTTTTGCCCGCTTCGTTCTTGTACTTGGCAACGCCCGCAGTCGCCTTGTTAAGCTGCTGCAAAGTACCCGCTCCGCCGACGCAGCCGCCGGGACACGCCATTCCCTCCAGCAGATAACCGTTATATTTGCCCGCTTTCGCCAGCATAAGCAGCTTCTTGCACTCGGTCAGACCCTGTGCAGAGGCTATTTTTATTTCCCTGTCGGGCTCCATTTCCTTGATGGCATCGGCAACAGCCTGCGCAACTCCGCCCGATACGGCAAAGCCTCGTCCCGCAGCCGTTCCCTTGTCAAGGGGCGTATCATCGGGAAGATCGGCAAAGTTTACTTCCTTTGCTTCAAACATTCCCATAAGCTCCTCAAAGGTCAGCACGAAATCCACGTCACTGCGGACAGTTCTTCTGCTTGCTTCAAGCTTTTTTGCCGCACAAGGTCCTATAAACGCTATCCGACAGCCGGGACGTTCCTTTTTGATAAGTCTTGCGGTAAGAACCATAGGCGTCAGTGCCATTGATATGTAGGGTGCTAAGTCGGGGAACAGCTTCTTCGCCATTACCGACCATGAGGGACAGCAGGAAGTCGCCATAAACGGCTGATGCTCGGGCACTTCCCTGATAAAATCCCTTGCTTCCTCAATGGTGCAAAGGTCTGCACCGATAGCCACCTCCACCACATCGGAAAAGCCCAGTATCTTCATAGCCGCCGTAAGCCGTCCCGGAGTAGCATCGGGACCGAACTGTCCCACAAAGGCGGGAGCAACGATAGCAACAACGTTATCCCCACGCTTTATGGAATGGATAAGCTGGAATATCTGACCCTTATCGGAAATTGCGCCGAAGGGACAGTTTACAAGGCACATTCCGCAGGAAACGCACTTGTCCTGATCTATCTGCGCTCTGCCGTTTTCGTCGCTGCTTATAGCGTCCATACCACAGGCAGCTGCGCAGGGACGGGTCATTTTGATAATGGAACCGTAGGGGCAAACGTCCTTGCAGCGTCCGCATTTTATACATTTATCCCGGTCGATGACGGATTTACCGTTTTTCACGGTAATTGCACCCTTGGGACACACTTCCTTACAGGGTCCCGCAAAGCAGCCCTGACAGCAGTCAGTAACATGATAATGGGTTTCGGGACAGCCGTGGCAGGCAAATTTAATAATATTTACCAGCGGCGGGTCGTAACATTTCTCGGCAATTGCGCTGTCATTAACGCCGTCGGATACCATTGAATACTTGTCGATAGTACGAAGCGGCAGTCCCATAGCAAGCCTTATCCGCTCACCCGCAATGGCTCTTTCCAGAAAGATCGTGTCACGATACTCCTGACCGTCCCCGGGGTATATCTTGTAAGGCAGCTCGTCAACACGGGAATAGTCCCCGCCCTCATAAGCCAGCCTTGCGACCTCTGTAAACACCTTTCGTCTGATGTCGATAACGGGAGAATAGATTTCTTTCATAAAAACACGCCCTTAGGAAATTTTGGGAAGATGTCACTCGCTCAACCGTAAAACAGCAATGTCGGTCATTCTGTGATCAGCAGCTGAGAATAAAATTCATAAAGTTTATTTCGGTAGTTGCAGTGCTCTTTACTCTGTTTTCAAGATCTACGTCTATCTCGACAGAAAATGCCTTGTCATTTCCCGTGATAGCATCGGTATAATAGTAACGATATTTGTAAATGGTGAGATCGTCCACCGTCTTTGTGACGGAATAGGGCTTTAATCCCAGAACCTTTTCTGCTTCTGCGGCGTTCATACCAAACTGTACGGCAGACAGGTCAACAGCACCGCTCAGCTTGCGTCCCCGCCAGTCATTCTGCAAAACGGAGAAATCATAGTAAGTGACCTTGCTTATCTTTCCGCCGGGATTTGTGGAAACAAACACAGCCCATTCGGGCAAAGTAATGCCGCAGACCCTTACATCTGCATCGTCCTCAACAATATAGTTATACGGCGAAACCTTTTCCAAATATGAAAATCTCGACTGCTCATAAAGGGTAACACCCAGCTTTGTTTCGGCTATCTCAACGCTTCTTCCCAGCGCATCATCGGCGATCTTGTCGGCAGTGCGGCGTCCCTCGGAGGCACCCAGCTGTGCGGCAATAAACATTCCGCCCAGAATGAGTATAATTATCAGCAGAACGGCAAGCAGAAGCCTTTTGCGAATGGCGGGGCTTGCGGACTTGTCCTTTTTCCCCGATTTTTTCGGGGGCTGCTTTTTGGACGGCTTGACCTGTTTTTTCTCCGCAGGTTTTATTTCATCGGCAGGTGCATCTGCAAACATATCATAATCCTTTATTTCATTTCCGCAATTGGGACACAGTGCTGTATTCTCGGGCATCAATTCGCCGCATTTCGGACAATTCAAGGCTATTCCTCCCTTTAGGTAATATATATGTATATTATACCACACCTCCCTTATTATGTCAAATACAAATTTCTACAAGCTTTGCAGCTTAATGTGAAAAGTGAAAAGTGGAGTTTATAGTGTTGAGTGATGAGAGTTGAGTGTTGAATTTGGCGTAGAATCAGCGGTTTTTGTAGGGGACGGGTTCCCCGTCCCGCAGATACACAGTATTTCCCTTAGTGTTGAATGAGCAATAAAAAATGCCCCGAGAGTAATTCCCGGGGCGAAAAATGGGGTTATAGGATATTATCAGAGATTATTCAGAGCGTCCTTGAGAGCAGTTTCCATATCGGGAGCGGCAGCAGACAGCAGGAAGTACGCATAATTGCCCTGTGTGCCGACGATAGAAGCCTCTGCATTCTCAACATCTGCGGGATAGAAAGCGTCCTGCTCCATAGCCTTCTTCTTTCTTGCTTCAAGAGTTTCCTTGGCAGCGTCAACCTGACCGTCCTTTGCTTCGATAATGATTATCTCGCACATAGTTGCGCTCATGGGACAGTAGTAAATGATGACATTCTCGAAATTCTCGTTTTCGGGGTCGATAAGGTAGAATTCCTTCATAAACTCTGTTTCGGTCAGCTGCTCAAGGAAGGGGAGATTGTCCTGACCTACCGCATTGATAACTGCTTCAACGGCGGGCTTCAGAGGATTTTCGGAAACAGCTTCTGCTTCTGTTTCGGCTTCTGTTTCAACTTCTGTTTCAGCTGCTGTTTCCTCCGATGCTTCTGTTTCGCTTTCTGTTTCGGAAACGGTGGTTGTTTCGGAAACTGTTGTAGTTTCGGAAACTGTGGTAGTTTCGGCAGCTGTTGTGGTTTCAGCGGTGTTGTCAGATGTACCGCAAGCTGTCAGCATTGCGCCGCAAATAGCCAGAGAAGCGGCAGCGGCAATAATTTTCTTAAAGTTCATTGTTATTCTCCTGTAATTTTATTTTAAGCGGACATTTCCCGTCCGCTAAAACTATTATAGCAAAACAAACAAAAAAAGCAAGCGGTTTTCATACAATTTAACCGTTGCTTAATAATTTGTAACACTCGTGTAACCCTCTGAACGGCGAAATCGTTTAAATCTCGCCGCTCGGGAGTTACTTTGTGTTATTATTTTTATTTGTTCACATCGTTGTTATTATTGCCGTTTCCGTCGGGGACAATATCATCAATAATTTCCCCTGCGCCCGTTACGGCGTCGTCAACCAGATCTTCCGCATCGGTGACAACATCGCCCACAATACCGTTTTCATCGCCGCCTGCGCCGTTATCGGTAGACGTTCCGTTATTCTCCGCCGAGGAAGCTGCGGAGGTAGTTTCGGAGGTCTGTGACTGCGACTGCGACTGTGAGGTGGTTTCGGAGTTATTGTTACCGTTGCCTGCATTGTTGTTTCCGCACGCCGTAAAGGACAGGCAGAGTGCTAAAACGGCGGCTGTTCCCAAAAGCTTTTTCATTTTCGGATTTCCTTTCGATTTGCTTTTTTGAGCCGCCGCAAGGTAACATAGGGTGCTTAGTCCGAATAATTTTCGGCATAGCAGTAATCGTACAATTCCTCGGCAAGCTCTGTGTATTCGGGCGGGATAACATATTCTTCACCCGATACATTTAAAGTATAACAGCTTTCCTCGGTAATATACCTGCTAGAAGCATTTTCCAGTAAAATTGCCAGCTTATATGCAATTGTGTCGCTTTCGCTTTCATAGTAAGAACGGAGATATTTCACCTGACTGTTGTAAGCGGTATAACGGCTGTTGTATAGCGTGGAAGAATACTTGTCAAAGCCGTTCGCCGTATAATTTGCAAATTCCTTTCTGTCAGACGGCGATGAAATAATGAACTCCTCATTGCTTATTGCCCTTTTCAGCGATGACATATTATACTCCTTTTCGGGGAGCATATCAAGAGAAGCAAGGTAAGCAACGGTATTTTTGTAATGGGGATAAACAGTTATTTCCATTCCGTCAATAAGGACGTGGAACTTAGGTGCGGACGCTTTGTAAAATTCCTCGTCCGTTTCCTCCATAATATCCGCATACAGCGCAGCTGCCAGCTTATCACCGAAATCATCGGGGACGTTATTTAGCCTATACTCCTTTTCCCCAGTGTACATCTGTGAAACGGTAATAATATCATTACTGTTGTAATATTCGACGTAACTGCTTTGGGTTACGCAATTGTTAAACTGATTTGTAACTCTTTCCAGCATAAATTCCGCAAGAGCGGTCTTGTACTCCTCTGTGCGTTCCACCTCAAGCAGCTTTAGATATTCGTTAAGAGCAAGGTCGTATTTTCTGCATAGCTTTCCGCCTGTTTTCAGATGATATACTATCTGAATACCTCCGCAGGTGATCTTTCCGACAGTGTCATTATAGTCATAATTACGCACATAATCATAGCTGTACACATTATTGTCAGTTGCACGGTATCTTTCCAGCTCGCCCTTGTGAATGTCAATGATGCGCTGAATATTTTCGGGAGATTTCACGGTAAATTCAATGGGATAATCCTCCATCTGTCCACGGTAGGAATCAATGGTAATGCTTGAAACATTCCCCGCAATGGGAACACGGTAAAGCGTCCCGAAGCCGTCTGTCGCCTCGGAAACGGTGGAGATAATAAGCACCGCTGCGACCATTCCCACAAATCTGATACCCGACATCCAGATCCTCTTGAATCCTCTGTTTGCAACGACCTCCATTATCATATAGATAACGGCACAGGTAATGAATGCACCCACACCCAGCTCGCTCATTCCGTCAAACACGGAAATAAGGCAGAATATAACGGAGAATGCAATAATGTGGTAAAACAGCCTGAAAGCAAAGGGTCTGCCCACCTGCTCGGCACGTCTTTGACGATAGATAAGAAACGCTCCCGCAAGCATAACCGCCGTCACAAGCATAAGCGGTATTAGCCAGAAGAAAAACTCCTTCCATTCCTCGGACATTGCTTCAAAATCTCCGCCAAATTCCTCAAATACATACAGCAGCCCGAAAACTCCGCCTCCGGGAGATGTGGTGCTGATAGCCTTAATAAAGCTGTTTTCAAAATCCACGCCGTAAATCTCCCCGATAGTGAGATATGTAAAGCAGGCTATCATAGCGGGGATAATGCCGTTTGCCGCAGCCGTGTAAAAGATACATTCAAACATACTTCCGCAGCAGCTCATTACCAGCACGGTGAGGGTGTACGCCATCAGCATAATAAATGCCCCGCCGATTATCAGCTGAATATAATAGGGCATCATAGGCTTGAAAAATTCAAACTCGATAGGGTTTTTGTATACAACATAGGTCTTGCCCTCGCAAAGGATAAAGCCCAGACCCGTTATAAGCAGACCGATTATCTCAGCCGCAAAAAAGGGTGCCAGATACGCCGCAAGTCCCCCAAGAAAATCGGAGAAAAACTTCTGATTCGTACTCAGCGGCAAAGAAAGGCTCATATCCACCCGTGAACGCTTGCAGAGGTGGTCAAAGGTGTTTATGGCGATAACTATTCCCGCCAAAGCAGCCAAAGCCGTGGAAATTACCGCCAGCACAAGCATCAGCTCATCAGGCTCGGCATAGTCCTTGTTAAAGAATTTTGTGATAACGTTTATAAAGATAAGCGGCGCAGCGGTCAGGTGCAGAATGAATATCATAATGGTTATCTTCTTGTTCCTGATAAGCTGCTCCAGAAAATTCTGACGGAAAGGGTTAGTTTTCGCAGGCTTTTCCATAGGCTTCTCGTTACTTAATGCCGTTGACATCATAGCCCATTCCCTCCATTTCATAGATAAAAATTTCCTCCAGCGAAAGCGGAATAACGTCGAGAACAACGGGATTTTTGCCCGCCAGCTTCTCTCTTATCTCCTCCTCGCTGCCCCTTACAATTAGGTACAATACACTCTTGCTCTTTTCAAAATGCAGCACGTCCAGCTCGGGGAACGCTTCCTTTTCGGTATATTCCTCGGGGAAAACCGCCTGTATCTTGTGGATATTTCCCTTTACGCTGTCCAGATCGCGGCTGAAAAGCACCTTTCCGTGATGGATAAGCGCAACAGAGTCGCAGACCTCGTTTATCTCCTTTAGATTGTGGGACGAAATGACGGTAGTAAGCTTTCTGTCCAGCATTGCGTCCACCAACATTCTCTTGACGATAATGCGCATAGTGGGGTCAAGTCCGTCGAAGGCTTCGTCCAGAAGCAGATAATCTGTGCGGCAGGCAAGGGCGATTATAACTATGGCCTGACGCTTCATGCCCTTTGAAAATGTGTCTATCTTTTTGTCAAGGGGCAGCTTTATTGTTTCCCGAAGCTTTTCAAATATCTCCTCGGAAAAATTCGGGTAAAAGCCCTTGTAAAAATTTTTCAGCGATTTCAGGGTATATCCCCCGAACTGAACCGTTTCATCGTTAATGAAAAATACTCGCTCCTTAACCTCGGGACGGCTGTAAACCTCGCTGCCGTCAATGAGCACCTCTCCGCCCTCCTGCTTGTAAATGCCCGAAAGCAGACGGAGAATGGTTGATTTTCCCGCACCGTTTGAGCCAAGCAGACCGAACGCCGTGCCCGTTTCAATGGTCAGGTCAACGTTATCCAAAGCGGTAAAGCTGTCAAACCGCTTGCTGACGCCTTTAAGCTCGATCACTGTTGTTTCCTCCCTCCGAAATTTTTGCGGACAATGCTGTCAGCCGCCCGTGAAGCTCCTCCTCGGTAATTCCCGCATTCATAGCCTCGGACGCTGCGCTGTCAAAATCCGCCATAGCCTTATCCTTGATACTGTCCGTCTTTATCTCGCTGACGAAGCTCCCTCTGCCCGCCAGAGTGTATATCACCTTGTCGTTTTCCAGCTGATTATACGCCTTTGAAACGGTGTTGGGGTTCACTCCCAGCTCCTTTGCCAGCTCTCGGACGCTTGGCAGACGGTCATTTGCTTTCAGCTCGCCTTTTAGTATCAGCTCCACTATCTTTTTATAAAGCTGCTCGTAAATAGGCGTTCTGCTCAGCAGGTCGATATGATAAAGCTCCAAATACTTTCGCTCCTTTCTGTTATATTTGTACTAGGTGTACTATCTAGTGTAATACAAGTATAACACAGCTTTTTGTGTTTGTCAAGACCCTTTTCAAAATTAATGTGGAGAGTGGAGAGTGAAAAGTGAAATTTTTGTGTTTGGAGCAGTTTTTTTCAACACTAAAAATTCCACTTTCCACTTTTCACTTTCCACACTAAAAACAAATGGGGCTGTAAAAAAACAGCCAAAAGCAGCCGAGATTTCCTAATTTTAGGAGATC
>CAMCRP010000027.1 GCA_945877315.1 uncultured Ruminococcus sp.
AAATTTTGGGCATTGGGGAGATACTTTCAAAGCCTGTCCGTCAAATGTCGCTGGGACAGCGTATGAAGGGTGATCTGGCGGCATCTATGCTCCATTCCCCGAAGGTGCTGTTCCTTGACGAGCCGACTATCGGTCTGGACGTGGGCACAAAATATTCTCTGCGAAAATTCATCAAGGAGATAAACAGGCTGCGCAAAACCACTGTTATCCTCACAACTCACGATTTAGGGGACATACAGGAGCTTTGTGAGCGGATAATCATCATCAACAGCGGCGTTATGATGGAGGACGGAAATCTGTCCGAGATAGTCGAGAGAATTGCGCCATACCGAACCTTGAAGGTGGAATTTTACGACAGCGACATTCCGAAGCATGAGCGTGCGGAGCTTATTTCAACAGACAACAATGTGGCGTGTTACAAATTTTTCAAGTCGGAAATGACCGCTGCCGAGCTTATCCGTGACCTGTCCGATAAAAAGGTCATAAAGGATATTTCCATTGAAGAAGCGGGCATTGACGATATTATCAGAATAGCTTACGGAATCAAAAATGTAGATTGAAAAATATGCCGCAAGTCTTTTTATAGGCTGCGGCATTTTGCATATTTTTATTTAAACGGCAGATAATAACCGCAAAACGCATTGTGCGAAAATGGAGGTTACTATGGAATTTCTTGATCTTGTAGGGACTGCGCTGCTGTCGGTCATCGTTATATTTGTTCTCACAAAGCTTATGGGAAACAAGCAGCTGTCCCAGATAAATATGTTTGACTACATTATCGGCATAACTATCGGTTCAATTGCTGCTGAAATGGCGACCGAGATAGAAGGAGATATGTGGAAGCCGCTGACGGCAATGGCGGTCTATGCGGCGGTTTCTATGCTTATAACTTTTATTGGTATAAAGTCGGTGAAATTTCGCAAATTCGTTTACGGGAAAACGGTTATTCTGTATGACAACGGCAAGCTTTTCGGGGATAATCTGCGTAAGGCCGGCATCGACTTGAACGAGTTCCTTATGCAGTGCAGAAATGCGGGATATTTCGACCTTTCCGAGATTAAAACGGCTATTCAGGAAACAAACGGGCATATCAGCTTTCTGCCTGCGTCGGACAGCCGTCCCATTACGCCGAAGGATATGCACATCAAGACCAAGGAAAGCAGCATTTCACCCAATGTCATTATTGACGGAAAAATTATAAGCGAGGCTCTTCACAACACGGGAAATAACGAGGTTTGGCTGCGAAACAAGCTGTCCGAACACGGCATAAAGGACGTGGGGGACGTGTTTCTCGGGGTATGCGTAAACGGTAAGGAACTTCAGGTTTTTCGGCGTGACGGAGGGGGACACAGGGAGGTTTTCGAGTAATTTTTCACTCTGAAAAAGTTGCAGAAATTGCATTATGCAAATTGCACAACAACTTTCAACAAGTGTGTTGTATCAAACGAATTTTTCTATATCTAAATTAATTCATTTAAAACTACTAGACAAATCACAAATATTGGAATATAATTATATACAAAGGTCAATGAAGTTAAACGGTTTCGTTTATTCAAACCTGACAGCATTGTTGGATTTTTCTCGGATATGTCATAATCGGTCGGATTGCACAATATTTTGGGAGCGAGGTGTTTGCCGTGGATAAAAATAGGGATATGAAGCGCAGGCTTATGCTTTCGGTGAGCGCTTTTGCATTTTCGGTCACCATGTTGACCACAGGCGTTCAGGCTGCTCACACGGGCGCCGCAGAGCTTACAGACATTATGAATATCGCAGGAAGTGCATATTCATCACAGCTTTCCCAGAATAAGAAGGTCGAAAACGGCGAGGAATCTGCCGAATATGAGGAGTACAAAAAGAAGCTCCAAGAGGAGATCTTCCGAATTGTAGGTTCCAGATATTCCCAGATATTCGGCATGGCGGCGAATTTTGCCGTTTTTGTTGAGGATAATTTTGAGCCTGAGGGTTCTTACTGTGACGGCAGGATAGCTGTCGGCGGAAATTTCATCAACAGGGCTATTGGCACGGATTATCTTGCAGGAAAATTTGCGGAAAAGTCGGGCACACTTTCGGGAATTATTGCGGGAAAGGCTATCGGTCTTGACACAAGCAGTTCTGACAGACTTTATGTTGTCGGCGGGGGAACATTTAATTCAAATGCTGTCGAAAATAAGGAAATTTACAGCAATGTAAGCGACTATATAGATTTCGAGGACGAATTTTTGTATTTGAGAGCGTCGGCAACGCTTCTTGCGGAGCTGGGTCCTATGGACGAGAACGGTTATCCCGCTTCCTCGTCCTACATAAACAACGGCTGGAGCCTTGAATTTGTGGGTGAGGATCCAAATCTGAATGTTTTCACCGTATCTGCGGCTGAATTCAATGAGTATGTTCAGTATGCGGGACTTGTGTTTACTGTACCCAAAAATTCGGCTGTTATACTGAATATCTACGGTTCGGACGACCTTGATCTGTCGCCGTCCTTTATCAGGTATGCGGGCAAGCAGATCGACAGGACAAACACAAGTGCGGCATCGAATATTCTCATAAATATTCTTGACGCGGAAAATGTTACCACTAACGGCGTTAAGGCTACCATTCTTGCGCCCAATTCCAACATTACGGCTACCGCAAATCATCATCAGGAAGGGCAGGTCGTGGCTCATTCTTTGAAGGGTGATCTGAAGGTCGGTGCGACCCTTTTCTCCCTGGACGCTTCCGGAATTATCGAAAATGCTATCTCAAACCGCGGCGGCGAGCAGAAGCAGAACGCTGACCCGTGGCTTGACAGAGTAAACGCATTTCTCGGAATTGCTCCCGAGCCGACACCTGAGCCGGTCAAGGAGGAAGCTCCCGCAGCGGTTGAAGAAGCTGCGTCCGAGCCAAAGGATTACGGCGGAATGTTTGAGGCGCTTATGGCGGCATTGTCTGCGGCGGCGGTTCTCGGCTTTGCGGCAAACGGTCACAGCAGAAAGACATTTACTCATTTTGCATAAAAATCAGCGTCGGAGCACTGCTTCGGCGCTTTTTATTTTCGGAGGACATATGAGAATACTTGTTGCGGGAGTAAAAGGCGTGAAAAGCGCATCTCACAAAACGCTGAACACCATTTCAAATGACGTTGAAAAGCTGGTCGCCGAACCTGACAGGCTCACCATTGCCGACGAAATTACGGCAGCTGTCAGGGAGAACAGGGCAGATGTTTATCTGTTTCTCTGCGACAAATACGGTCTGACGGACAAGGTTGGCGTGGAGATCGCCGCAAATCTCGACGATGGAACCATGCTTGCCACCGATTTTGACTGCTCATATGTGGTGGATTTTTTCAAGTCAAGGGGATTCGGCGCATATCTTTCGTCCAATGCGGGAGTGACCTACGGAAATTTGATGTATTCGGCTGCGCTGACCGAGCTGGAACGGCAGGGAAAACCCGCTGCGGCACTGCTTTTGCATATCCCGAGGATAGACCGTATTTCAAGCAAGCGAAAGTTTATCGGTATTATGGAGGCGTTTATCGAGCATATTGAGCGAAAGGGCAAGTAATGAAAACAAACGGCTGATCTCTCGACATTGGAGAAATCAGCCGTATTTTTATCAAATCATGTATCCCTGAAAATCAGACAGGAACAATACTCAGCAGAACGCCCGCTGCAACTGCGGAACCGATAACGCCCGCAACATTGGGACCCAGGGCGTGCATAAGCAGGAAGTTGGAGGGGTTGTACTGCGCTCCCACCTTCTGGGAAACTCTTGCAGCCATAGGAACTGCGGAAACGCCAGCCGAACCGATAAGGGGATTTACCTTGCCCTTTGTTGCCCAGCACATGATCTTTCCGAACAGAACGCCCGATGCAGTACCTACGCAGAATGCTACAACGCCCAGTCCGAGAACCATGAGGAACTTTGCATTGATGATGTTTGCTGCGGTAGTAGTCGCTCCAACAGAGATGCCCAGGAAGATAGTGATGATGTTCATCAGCTCGTTTTGAGCGGTCTTGCAAAGACGGTCAACAACGCCGCTTTCCTTGAACAGGTTGCCCAGCATAAGCATGCCCACCAGCGGAGCAGCCGAGGGGATCAGCAGGGAAATAACGATAGTTACAACGATGGGGAAGATGATCTTCTCGGTCTTGGAAACCTCACGGAGCTGTGTCATAACGATCTTGCGCTCCTTTTCGGTGGTGAGAAGCTTCATAATAGGCGGCTGGATAATGGGAACAAGTGCCATATAGGTGTAAGCGGCAAGTGCGATGTTTCCGACATCTATCTCAAATGCCACACCGTCGGGAGATGCACCCGCAGCCAGCAGACGGCTTGAAACGTAAATAGCCGTAGGACCGTCAGCACCGCCGATAATTGCGATAGAGCCTGCCTCCTGAGCGGTAAAGCCCATAGCGGCAGCACCGATAAAGGTCAGGAAGATACCTGCCTGTGCAGCGGCACCCAGCAGGAAGCTTTTGGGGTTGGCAATGAGCGGACCAAAGTCGGTCATACAGCCGATGCCCAGGAAGATAAGCGGGGGATATATCTGCAGCTTAACTCCCAGATAGAGCAGGTCAAGCAGTCCGCCCTCATGCAGTATTTTTGCAAAGTCCAATTCTTTTCCGCCGCTGATATCAAACAGCTCGGGGTGATACATTTCAGCACCCGGCAGATTTGTCAGCAGCATACCAAATGCGATAGGCAGGAGGAGCAGAGGCTCAAACCCCTTCTTTATCGCAAGAAACATAAACACAAAGGAGATGAGTATCATCAGTCCCGACTGCCAAGTCATATTGGCAAAGCCCGACTGCGACCATAATTCTCCGATGGTACTCAGAAAACCGTCTAACATAAATATTATCTGACCTTTCCTTAGATTTTAATAGCCGCAGCAGACATCAGAAGCTGCTCGTCATTTCGGAACGTGCGGCAGCACCCCATGCGTTTCTTCTCGGTGCGGAACGCTTTACGCTCTTTATTGCATACACGGTACCGTCAGCTTCTGCCATAGCTGCAACGGCAGCTGCGATAACTGCGATGACCTCATCGTCATCAGCCAATGATGATACAACGGGTGGTTTGGGTGCAGGGGCGGGGGCGGGTTTTGCGGCAGGTGCAGGCTTTTCGTCCTTCTTTGATGCTCTTAATGCTTCAAAGATCTTACCCATAATTGTGATAGCCGCAATAAGAAGAACAAGTCCCAAAAATACCACGACCATTCCCGTCAGAACGACCGTGAAGACATAGCTCCAATCCATTAGCACGGAAAAAACATCTCCTTTTTGTGTAATTAGCCGAATTCCGACATATTACAATCATTATCCAAATTATTATACCGTATTTTTGACAAAAAAGCAATATAGAATTTTATAATTATTATTCAAACTTTTTATGAATGTTATCCGATAGGACGGACAAAAAATATTTAACAGATTTTTCGGAGAAAATACTTAAAAATCACACTGTTATATGTTAAAATACCTTTCATACTTAATTTTTTTGGAGGTAACCATATGGAAAATGATGCAGTTGTAAAAATCGAAGAAAATATCTCCGACGGTGTGGATTTTCTGTCCAAAATATGGGACAGTATTCTTCACTTTCTGCCGACGCTGATATTTGCTCTTGTGGTTTACATAGTTTGCGCTATTGTAATGAAGATAGTAATGAAGCTGGTGGACAAGGGCGGCGATTCGGGTAAGATAGACAAGACCATCTACCGTTTCCTGCGTTCGCTCATAAGCATTGCAATGAAGATCATTACCGTAATAACGGTGCTGTCGGTGCTGGGAGTGCCTATGACGTCCATTATTGCGGTGATAACCACTGCGGGCGTTGCCATAGGTCTTGCTCTGAAGGACAGTTTGGGGAATATCGCAGGCGGATTTCTCATTATGATAACCAAGCCCTTTAAGATAGGAGATTATGTGTCCTTCGGCGGCGTTGAGGGAACTGTTGAGGAGATAGGCATTGTGGGAACTGCCATCAGAACGGTGGATAATAAGATAATCCATTGTCCCAACGGCTCGGTGTCCACATCTACCGTGACCAATTTCAGCGAAGAAGCTACAAGGCGTGTTGACATCAATTTCAGTATCGACTACGAGGACGATTTCAGAAAGGCTGAGAAGATTATCGGCGAGGTGCTTTCCGCTCACAGGCTTATTCTGGAAGATCCCGCACCTACCGTAAGAGTTGTAAGCCACGCAGACAGCGCAATCGTTATTACCACAAGAGCATGGGTAAAGACGGAAAACTATTGGGACGTTTACTTCGACCTTATGGAACAGGTCAAGGAGGCGTTTGACAAGAATGGCATTTCCATTCCCTTTAACAAGCTTGATGTTAATGTTAGAAATGACGAAAAATAATTATCCGCACTTATTCAAAAGCGGTCTGACCGATGATTTTTCGGTCAGACCGCTTGATTTTTATATGAGCTTATTTTGCGTCAACCAGCGCAGCCATATCGTAAAGACCTGCCTTCTGTTCTGCAAGGAAAACGGCAGCATTTACCGCACCTACGGCAAAAACCTGCTTTGAAGCAGCCTGATGGGACAGGGTGATAACCTCGTCACGTCCCGCAAATATAATGTCGTGCTCGCCAACTATCGTGCCGCCTCTGATGGAGTGCATGCCTATTTCGTTATGCTCTCTCTTTTTGCGCATGGAATGGCGGTCGTAGATGTACTGATACTTATTGTCGAGAGTTTCGTTGATGGAGTTTGCAAGCATGATAGCCGTTCCGCTGGGAGCGTCTATCTTCTGATTGTGGTGCTTCTCAACTATCTCAATATCAAACTGATCTCCCAGAATTGAAGCCGCAGTTTTTGCCAGCTTGCAAAGCAGATTTATTCCCAGGGACATATTGAATGTAAAGAACACGGGGATCTGCTCGGAAGCCTTTTTGATCTTCTCTATCTGCTCGGGGGAATAGCCTGTTGTTGCGAAAACCACAGCTGTTCCAGTGGAAAGACCGTATTCGATAAGTCCGTCAAGAGAAGCGGGGTGGGAGAAGTCGATAATAACATCGGGCTTTGCGGCAAGCTCACGGGGATTAGCCACAATTGGGAAATCCGCATAAGGCTCGGTATTGATGTCGATACCGCCAATCACCTTGCAGTCGCTGCGTTCGGAAATGACAGAATTGATAACTCTGCCCATTTTGCCGTTTGCGCCGCAGATAACAATATTAACCATTTTTATCGTCCTTTCGGGAAATTACTTGATAAGTCCCAGCTTTTCCATAGAAGCTCTGAGAGTTGCCTTGTTAGCATCGGTCATTTCCATAAGGGGCATTCTGAGGACACCTGCGTTCATTCCGCAGAGGTTCATTGCCTCCTTAACGGGAATGGGGTTTACGTCAATGAACAGGTTGTTGATAAATTCCAGAAGGCTTATCTGCAGCTTCTGAGCCTCGACAAAATTGTTGTCAAGGCAGAACTGACACATATCGTGAGTTTCCTTTGGCATAACGTTGGAAAGTACGGAAATAACGCCCTTTCCGCCCAAGGACATAATGGGAACGATCATATCGTCGTTGCCGCTGTAAATGTCTATCTTGTCGCCGCAAGCAGCTGCCAGCTTTGCAACATAGCCAATGTTTCCGCTTGCTTCCTTTACAGCGCAGATATTCTTATGCTCTGAAAGGGTCTTGATGGTGTCAACAGCCATGTTTACGCCTGTTCTGCCGGGGATATTGTAAAGGATAATGGGGATATTTACAGCATCTGCAATAGCGGTGAAATGCGCAACGAGTCCTCTCTGGGACGCCTTATTATAGTAGGGGGTAACTACCAGCAGAGCGTCAACGCCTGCTGCTTCTGCTTCCTTGGAAAGAGCAACTGCATAAGCTGTGTCGTTGCTGCCGGTACCTGCGATAACGGGAACTCTCTTTGCGGTCCTCTTTACGCAGTAGCGGATACATTCGATATGCTCTTCATCGGACATGGTGGACGCTTCGCCCGTTGTTCCGCAGACGATGATAGCGTCGGTGCCGTTTTCGATCTGATAGTCAATGTTCTTTCCGAACTGTTCAAAGTTTATGGAACCGTCAGCGTTCATAGGGGTTACGATAGCAACGCCTGCGCCTGTAAAAATAGTATTCTTCATAAAAATCGATCCTTTCAAAGCGAATGATTCAGTTCATTTCGATCGTGTAAGTAAGCCAGCTGTCAGGGGCGTATTTTCCGCCGATTTTATTGTAAAAGCATCTTGCGGGGTGGTTCCAGTCAAGGCATTTCCATTCCAGACGGGCACAGCCTTTTTCCTTGGCGGTATGCTTTGCCTCGTCAAAGAACTTCTCTCCGATACCGTTTCTTCGGTATTCCTCGTCAATGAAAATATCCTCGATATACATTACCCGTTTGCCCGAAAATGTAGCTATCTTATAGAAATAATATGTCATTATTCCAACGGGAATACCGTCCTGCTCGGCAATAGTTACCGAAAGTCCGTTTTCCTCGTTCATGAGCCTTGTGAGGGCTTCGGGGGTAATGTTGCATACATCGCCTAACTTTTCGTATTCCGCAAGCTTTTTCAGATAGCCCACAATAAGCGGGGCATCAGCGTCCGTCCCTTTTCTGAGTGTAATGCTCATCAGTCAAAATAGCCCTTTGCAGCCAGAAGCTCAGCCATAAGAACGGCACCGCCTGCTGCACCTCTCAGGGTGTTGTGGGACAGACCAACAAACTTGTAATCAAACAGAGTATCCTCTCTCAGACGGCCTGCGGAAACTGCCATACCGTTTTCGATATTTCTGTCAAGCTTAGCCTGAGGACGGTTATCCTCCTCAAAATAGTGGATAAACTGCTTGGGAGCGGAGGGCAGCTGAAGCTCCTGGGGAACGCCGCTGAAGCTTTCCCATGCCTTAATGATCTGCTCCTTTGTGGGCTTCTTCTTGAAGGTTACGTAAACTGCGGCTGTGTGTCCGTCTGAAACGGGAACTCTCAGGCACTGAGCGGTGATAACAGGCTCTGTTGCATTGACGATCTTGCCGCCTTCGACCTTACCCCAGATCTTCAAAGGCTCCTGCTCGGACTTCTCTTCCTCGCCGCCGATGTAGGGGATAACGTTGTCAACGATCTCGGGCATTGTTTCAAAGGTTTTTCCTGCGCCGCTGATAGCCTGATATGTACATACAACAGCCTTTTCAACGCCAAATTCCTTCATCAGAGGGTGGAACAGGGGAACATAGCTCTGGAGTGAGCAGTTGGACTTAACTGCGATAAATCCTCTCTTTGTGCCCAGTCTTTCTCTCTGGGACTTGATAACTTCGATATGCTCGGGGTTCAGCTCGGGAACTACCATGGGAACGTCGGGGGTTCCTCTGTGTGCGGAGTTATTGGAAACAACAGGGCATTCAGCCTTTGCGTAAGCTTCTTCAAGAGCCTTTATCTCGTCCTTCTTCATATTGACAGCGCAGAAAACGAAGTCAACGGAGGAAGAGATCTTTTCAATGTCGGCTGTTGCGTCCATAACGATCATATCCTTGAGATTTTCTGGGATAGGGGAGGTCATAGCCCACTTGTTTCCGATAGCGTCCTCAAGTCTTTTTCCTGCGGAACGTGCGGAGGCTGCAACTACCTCAACCTTAAACCAGGGGTGATTTGCAAGGAGCAGGCAGAATCTCTGTCCTACCATACCCGTTGCGCCGATGATACCAACCTTATACTGCTTCATTTCGTTCATTTCTCCTTTTGATATTATTGGATCAAATAAAAAACCGACGGAAAATTATTTTCAGTCGGTCATCATACAATTCAAAGAAATATTGACATATGGATTATTATAGTGTATAATAATATGTCGATAGCTCTCCATCAAACGCCGAGCAAAAGCTTTGGCGGAAGTATGATGACAATTGCATATTTCTTAAATATGCAACCAGAATTACGGCTTGCCTGACCGTATCCTTCGGCGATATTGCCTTTCACTCCCGATTTGACGGCTTGGCTGCCTGTTCGGGGCTACTTTTCGTTATCGCACCTCTATCTGATTACACCTATATTATCATCTTTTTCGCTGATTGTCAAGGGGTAATAATTACTTTTTTTGAAATATTTTTTTACGGCGGGGAGAACGGGACTAAAGAAAGGTGTCAGGCGGGAGGAAAGGCGGAAAATTTTGTCTATACTATGGGCGGCAAAGCTCAGTTACATTTACTGAAAAAGGCTGCGGCTTCGAACAAGGCTGCATATCTCACAAAAGTAAAATTTCAAAAAATGAAAGGATAAATATAAATGAAAAAATCCGATTTTTACTATGACCTGCCCGAGGAGCTGATAGCACAGACTCCCGTTGAACCGAGAAACGCGTCACGGCTTATGTGCGTTGACAGAAAAAGCGGGGAGATTGAGCATGCACATTTCTATAATTTATGCGAAAAGCTGAAAAAAGGTGACCTTCTGGTGCTGAATGATTCGAGAGTGCTGCCTGCCCGTCTTTACGGCGAAAAGGAGGGGACAGGCTCATTTATCGAATTTCTGCTGCTGGAGCAGAAGGGGGACAAGCTTTGGGAAATTCTTGTCCGTCCCGGCAAAAAGGCAAAGCCGGGGACACGTTTTTCCTTCGGCGGCGGTAAGCTTCGTGCGGAGATAATTGACACGGTAGAGGGCGGAAACCGTATTGCGAAATTTGAGTGCGAGGGGAATTTCTTTGCCGTTCTTGAAGAGATTGGTCAGATGCCCCTGCCGCCGTACATTACCGCAAAGCTGGAAAACCGTGAACGTTATCAGACGGTTTATTCAAAGGAATTGGGTTCTGCCGCTGCGCCTACTGCGGGACTGCATTTCACTCCCGAAATGCTGGACGAGATACGTGCAATGGGCGTGAACATTGCCTATGTTACGCTGCACGTTGGTCTGGGCACCTTCCGTCCCGTTAAGGAGGACGATGTTCTGAACCACAAAATGCACAGCGAGCATTATTGGCTGCCCGCCAAAACTGCGGAGCTTATCAACAAAACAAAGGCTGAGGGGGGACGTGTTATAGCCGTCGGGACTACCTCCTGCCGTACTTTGGAAAGCGTCGGGACCTTCTTCGGGGAAATTTCCGAGAAGAGCGGGTACACGGACATTTTCATCTATCCCGGCTACGAGTTCAAGGTCATTGACGGCCTTATCACCAATTTCCATCTGCCCGAAAGTACGCTTATTATGTTGGTTTCCGCATTTATGGGCTATGAGAATACCATGAATGCGTACAAGGTTGCCGTTGAGGAGCGTTACAGATTTTTCAGCTTCGGAGATGCAATGTTTATTTCGTAAAAATCTTGAAATTTGCATTTAATTGTGATATAATAATCTAAAGCGTTAAAGCAAATATATCGGAGGCGTTTGCAATGATAATTACTGTTGTTGGATTGGGACTGATAGGCGGTTCGCTGGCGAAAACCATTAAGAAGCACACCGACCATACCGTCTATGGCGTTGACATAGACAAGGAAACCATTAATATGGCTGTTTCCCAGGGAGCCATAGACAGCGAAACGGACGATCTGGGACTTGCTGATATAACCATAGTTGCTCTATATCCCGTTGCGACTATTGACTACATAAAGGCGAACGCTTCACGGTTCAAGAAGGGCAGCATCGTCATTGACACCTGCGGTATAAAAAAGGCGATAACTGACGGTGTAAGTGAGATACTTGCGGAGAATGACGTTACCTTTATCGGCGTTCACCCCATGGCGGGACGTGAATTTTCGGGCTTTGCCTATGCTCTTGACAATCTTTTTGACAATGCAAGCTTTATCATTACGCCTACGGAGTATGTTTCCGAAACGAAGCTTAATTTCCTGACTGATTTTGCCTATGCTATCGGATTTAAGAAGGTAGTTACCGCAACTCCCAAGGAGCATGACGAGATAATTGCATTCACCAGCCAGCTTGCTCATGTGGTTTCCAACGGTTACATAAAAAGCCCCACACACCTTAAACAGCTGGGATTCAGTGCGGGAAGTTTTCAGGATCTGACCAGAGTTGCAAAGCTTAACGAGGATATGTGGACGCCACTTTTTCTTATGAACAAGGAGCCTCTTTGTTTCGAGATAAATAATCTTATTGACCGTCTGACCGAGTATCGTGACGCAATCCAAAATGACGATGCGGACACTCTTCGTCAGCTGCTTCGTGACGGACGTATACTTAAAGAGAATACTAAGGTTCTTTGATTTTATCTAACAGTTGTTAGGCGAATTTCCAAAATAAAAAAACGTGTGACAGCATAAACAGCTTCACACGTTTTATTTTTTATGTGACGAAAGATAAGTCGGACGGAACCATTTTTCATACATGATCGCTACCGAGCCGAGGGTGTAGTCATACATAAAGAACATAAAATTGCCCAAAGCAAGTATCCCGGGGATAAGGTACTTTCCGAGAAAATCAAAGTCTGACCACATATCGTAAATGCCGAAAAGATTAGCGATTATCCAGTAGCAGAGAACTATGGGGACATTGAAGCAGATTAGCTTGACTATCCAGCGAACAGGGGCGGGTCTGAGCTTGTCCAATAGCCCTTTTATGACGGGATAGTACCCGAAAAACATTATGAAAAGCAGCGTTGATTCGTAGGAAGGCGTCATAAACAGGCATAGCACCGACACGGCTGCATAGGTGACAAGCGCCCACTTTCGGCTAGCCTCCTCTGCAACAACGCCGATGAGCATTCCCGTAAACATGGGGACGACTATGGAAAACGGCGGGAAAATGGCGGTCAGAAACATCATCAGCAGGCAGAGAGATGCCACTACTCCGCCCAATGAGATCTTGTAGCTCTTTCTTTCCATTTTTTCTCCTCCCGTCCGATTAATAATTATAGTATAGCACACTTTTCCTGCAATGTCAAACTGTAAATATTTTTATGATATATTGCTGATATAATAAGAAAAGCGATTAATTTAGTCGATTTGTATCAGCATTGCCTGTGAAATTATTAAATATAGCTATATCTTAATAATATACCTGATATATAAAATATACATTACACATTTTCGGAAAATATGGTATAATATAGATAAAGGTTAAAGGTGAATGTTGAAATTATTAGACATAGTATACAAAACCTTTTGCTGAATATTACGATTATCTCATTCCAAAGAACGGATACATAATTTAAGCTTTCTTTCATTTTTTATTTCTCTTTCTTTCCTTTTACAAAAAATCTGTTCTCGTTTGTTCGAGGACAGATTTTTTGTTTCGGAATTTTTATTGTCAACAGCGACTGATTTGCCGTTAAATCTCATTAAGATAGGGGGAAGTGTCCTCGGACACAAACGTTATAAAATCCATTAAGTCAAAAATCACTCTTTCAATTGTGCTTGTGGCGTGCTGTTCGCTGCTTTTGCTCGGACTCGTAAATATGGTCATAACATATCAGAATACCATTTCTAATCTTGAAAGTCAGCTCGGTGACATTATTCCCATTGCTTCTGAACGTGTTGAATGGGAAATTCAGGCGTTCAAAAATCTGTCCTCGGAAGCGGGCGGTATTGCTAAATTGTCAGACCCTAATGTTTCCGTTGAGGAGAAAAAAGAGATCTTAGCTATGAAGGCTCAGGTCTATAACTGTCAGAGAGGTAATCTTATAGATGCTGACGGACAGGGTATTGACGGAAATACATATAGCGACAGAGAATATTTTCAGGAGGCAATGAAGGGCAATGTTTCCGTTTCCGAGCCGCTTGTTTCAAAGATAACGGGTAAGATAACCATAATCGTCGGTGCCCCGCTATGGAAGGACGGCATTGTGGGCAGTGAGCCTGTGGGCTGCGTTTATTTCGTGCCGAATGAGGAGTTTCTCAACGATATTATGAGAAGCATCGATATTTCCGAAAGCTGCCGTGCGTATATGCTTGACAAGGAGGGCAACACTATTGCCGACCATGACAGCGAAACGGTCAAGAATGGTGAAAATATCATTGAAGCTTCTGCCGATGATGATTCTCTGGTTAAGCTTGCCGATGTCCACAAGGATATGATAGCAGGAAATTCGGGTATTTCAAAGTTCTCTGCTGACAGCGGTACAAACACTGTTATCGGATATGCTCCCGTAAACGGTACAGACGGCTGGAGCCTGGCGGTAAGCGTGCTTTCAAGCGATTACCTTGATCCGATGATAAAGGCTTGTATTGTTGGCGTAATAAGTATTGTCGCTGCCCTTATTGCTGCAATTTGGGTCGCATTTATGGTAGGCGGACGGATAGGTACTCCCGTAAGACTCTGCACCGAGCGTTTGAAAGGGATCGCAGAGGGCGACCTTACTACTCCCGCACCGACTGTTAAAAACAATGACGAAACAAAAATACTCAGCGAAACTACGGGAGTTATCATCTCCGACCTGGGTAGGATAATCAGCGATACCGACCGTGTTCTTATGGAAATGTCAGAGGGAAATTTCCTTGTGAATTCGGAATGTCCCGAGGTGTACAACGGCGATTACAGCGGACTGCACACATCTATGGAAAATATCAATCACCGTCTGAGCGATACGCTTAATAAGATAAATGTGGCTGCGGATCAGGTTTCTACGGGCGCGGATCAGGTTGCGGACGGTGCTCAGGCACTGTCCCTGGGTGCGACTACTCAGGCAAGCTCTATTGAAGAACTGGCTGCTACCATGGGGGATATGTCCGCACATATTGCAAAGAACTCCGAACGCTGCGACAGCGCAAGGGCAGGTATGAAAAATGCGGCTGACGGTATGAATGCGGCAAATGAGCGTATGCACACGCTTATGGGTGCCATGGATAACATCAACGCTGCGTCCGACAAGATCGGAAATATCATCAAGACTATCGAGGACATTGCATTCCAGACAAATATACTTGCCCTCAATGCGGCAGTTGAAGCCGCCAGAGCGGGCGAGGCAGGAAAGGGCTTCGCTGTTGTTGCCGATGAAGTGCGCAACCTTGCGGGCAAGTCTGCGGAGGCTGCGGGTGAAACCACAAAGCTTATTGAGGATTCTATCCTTGCCGTTCGGAATGGAAACGCCGTTGCTGCGGAAACTGCCGAGCTTATGAACAAGGCTGCGGAGGCGTCGGAAGATGTAAGAGCTATCGTTGAAAGCATTGCCGAGGCGGGCAGGATTCAGTCCGACGAAGCTTATCAGATAGTGCAGAGCATAGATCAGATCTCTCAGGTCACTCAGACGAATTCCGCTACTGCCGAGGAAAGTGCTGCCGCCAGCGAGGAGCTTTCGGGTCAGGCGAATATGCTCAAGGAGCTTATTTCGGCGTTCAAGCTCAGGGAATTGAGATACTGATAAAAATCATGCCTTTCTCCGACATATTCGGGGAAAGGCAGTTTTCTTGTATTTTAGGGTGCACACCAATTAATTGGTGTTCCCTTAATTCAGCGGCTTCTTGATTATTGGGTGACGGATAACGGTTTTCAGCCGTTCGGGGGCGCATTTTCTCGGGTCAGAGAGATATATTTCATGGTGCAGACGGCTTTCGGAAAAATCCTCGGCATAACCGTTTTCCTCGGCAAATCTGTGCATTTTTTCGACGTTTTCGGGCTCATCATCGTAAATGCCCTTGTGCATTATTTGCACGCATAACCCTTCGGTAAACCGCATAAGCCTTGCCTTGGACAGATCAAGGTGAGGCTTTTTCTTTGAAAGGGCAGCTTTGGCGGATTCAAAAACAGCGTCGGTGACAAATTCGGGCTGACGTATCATAGAAGTCCAGATGAAGCTGTCCTTTCGGGAAAAATCTATGCCGCAAATGCCCTCCTGCCGCCACAGTCCTTCAAGCGGCGCAACGACATAATCAAAGTACCCTTCGGGCTGAGTGCCGTTCATTTTGGACATTTTCACGGTGAAGGACAGACCGTAGAGTATCTCCATTGCTTCCTTGTAATCGGGGCTGGTGTTGGGGTCGCCCGTACCGTTCACGGCGAAAAAAAACATCTCGGGAACGTCAATTATTGTCGGTTTTGTCGGCGGCTGATAAAGTTCTTTAAACTGCTTTTTATAGTCAAGCTTTTCCATATAAATTATCCTTTCAAGGCGTATTTTGCCTTTCTTAATGTGTCCCTTATATCGGATATATAGATAGTGTAACGAACGTTAAGGGAACGTGTTTTGTACATTTTTGCAAATGAATAGATGAAGTCTGCGGTCATGGCGGTTCCCAAAATAAGGGCGACTGTTTGCACCGTATCGGCATCAAAGGATACTATAAATTCCATCAGACGAGGGAAGCATCTGCCCATAAAAATGGTGATTATCATAGCAAAGCCCAGACTTGTGGGGACTGATGTGTATTTGGTGATGTGCAGGGGAAGGCTTTCGTAGTTCCAGTATTCAAAGCCGAAGATGCGTTCAACGGTTTTTCCCAGAATTATCTCACCAATGCTGACTATCACCGCCGACAGCAGGAAATATATGACATACTGTAACTGCGTGGGTGTTTTCGGCGGAATGACAATGTGCATTTCCTCGGGAGTGCCCATAACAGCGTAAATTCCCGTGACCAGCAGACCGTAACCCAGCAGGAAGGGAAACGTCATATTACGGTTATCCATATAGCCCTTACGAAGTGCCAGCCAGATGTTTTCCAGAGCAAATCCCAGAAAGGATATGACCGCCGCAGCCAGCGTCAGGGAGTAAATATCATATTGACCTATCATCATAAAAATTCTTCTTTCCTATTGACTGTTGTTTGGATATGTGATAAAATATGTATATGTTACAACTATAACACCGTTACATTTGTAACACCTATATATTAGCACATAAATTCCTAAAAATCAATAGTTTTTCCTCGGCTGTTACGGAATTTGAAAAAGTGTAACATCGAGGGGCGGTCCCTTTGTCAATTCGTTCTATAAATAGCGAAATGGGCAAGGTTTGCCGCTCGGTAACGGTAAATCTATTTGAAATTATGATTTATCTGAAGGAGATAGATAAGATGGAAAATGACAAGGTCAGGGACGTGCTGAGAGCGTCCAACGAAGAGTCAAACAGGATAACAAGGGAATGTATCCAGACAGCACTTGTGGAGCTTATTGCAGCAAAGCCCTTTGACAGGATAACGGTAACTGAGCTTGTGAAACGTTCGGGCGTGTCGAGAATGTCCTTTTACAGAAATTACAAGACCAAGGAGGACGTTATCGATGACATCTGCGCCGACCTTGAAAGACTTCTTTCGGAAAGCCTTGCGGGAAAAACTGCAGAAACCGACGCAAAGCAGTGGTTTACGTGTTTTTTCGGAAAGGTCGGAACGTATGAAAAGGAGGTTACGCTGCTTTTCAGCGAAAATATGCCGCAAAGTATGTCCTTTAAGCTGATGTGCTCGGTTATCGACGTTCTGATGAAACTGTCCCATAAAGAGGACGAGTATATGGTTTACGCTTGGGTGGGTGCGCTGACGGGGATAGTGTTCCGCTGGCTGTCGGGGGGAATGAAGGAATCTCCCGAGGAAATGGCTGAGCTTTGCTTGTCTATGACCGCAAGATGAATGTCATTTCCACTCCTTTCGGTAGGTTTTGCTTTGAAAATCCCAATATTCCATATAGGGCTTGAGATTTTCATAGTCCCAGAGATAGACAAGCGTCGGCGTTATTTCCAGCAGACATTCCGTGGGGACAGATGACCATCTTTTGGCGGCTAAGGGGAAGTGCATTTTCATTGCCCGCATGAAAAATTCCTGTTCGGTGGGCTTGCCCATAATTCGGCATATGCCTTCTATGGAGAAATTTTTGAAGGAAAGTGCGGCGCCCGGGTTTTCGGAAAGCTGTTTGCATTTCAGATAGTTAATATCCGTCTGACAGTAAAATTTTCCGTCTATGATGACTGTGCTCATAGGGCGGGAGGTCACTCGGTTTTGGGCACAGGTGGAAAGCACCATAACGCTGTGACTGCCCATTATCTTCCAAAGCCGTGATGCCTGTTTTTCAAATTCGTTTATTTGCTCCAATTTAATCTTCCTTTCGTATTTAATGGGTATATTGTAACATATCAAATGTGACAGCTGTTTGTCACATTTAGATTAGACCGATGTTCAAAAATACTCTTTTTTTAGTAACAAATTGTCGTTGATATTTGCGGATTTCTATGTTAAAATAAATCAGATTGATATGACTGTAAAGGATTACATAACTTGAAAGGAAGAGTTTTATGAATATATGCCCGTCCTGTCTGCAAACAACAACAGGCAAAAAGTTCTGTCCCTACTGCGGTTACAGTGTTGAAAGCTATGCCCCGGAGGATCATCATATCCCTATGCTGAAAACTATCGGCGGACGGTACAAGGTCGGTCGCTGCCTTGGTGAGGACGGCTTCTGCATTACATATACCGCTCTTGACGAAACGACAGGTCAGAGATGCACATTAAAGGAGTTCTATCCCTCCGATATTTGCGAAAGAAAAGGCCATGATATTGACAGGCTGAATGTTGTTCCCCTTAAAGATAAGGAGGAGCTTTACGCAAAAACTTTGGAACGTGTCAAAAAGGACTCAAAGGTGCTGGCTTCTCTTGAACGCATGGAAGGCATGGTAAAGGTTCTCGGCTGCGTTTCGGAGAATAACACAGTTTACACCGCCGTTGAATTTGCCGAGGGATTTTCTACTGCGGCATATCTCAGAGAAAACGGCGGAAAGCTCCCTGCCAACGAGGTTTTCAGGCTGATGAAGGCACCTATGGAAGCCCTTGCAAAGGTTCATAAGGCGGGCGTGTTACACCGAGGTATCAATCCCGAGCACATTGTTTTCACCGAGGACGAAAAGATCGTACTTATCGGTTTCGGTTCTGCAAGAGATCACGACAACGGAAAGAGCCTTGCTCCCGGATATGCCGCTCCCGAGCAGTACCGATCAAACGGTGTTGTTACCGAAGCCACAGATGTATACTCACTTTGTGCGCTCATATATTATCTGCTGACGGGCAAGCGTCCCCAGACACCCGCACAGCGTATGAGTATGGACGAGCTTGTCAAGCCCTCCGAATTTTGCGATATTTCCGCAGTTCGTGAAAAGACGCTGCTCAAAGGTCTTGAAATTGCCGAAGGAAAGCGTATTCAAAGCGTTGATGAGCTTATAGAAGGATTTTACGGCGATGATGCCGATAATTCGGAGAATGTGGCTGAGTCTGCCGAAGAGGTAAAGGCGGAACCCGTTCCCGCAGTGATTTCCGAACCACAGCCCGAACCCAAACCCGAGCCAAAACCCGAGCCAAAGTCCGAGCCCAAGCCCGAGCCCAAGCCCGAACCCAAGCCCGAGCCAAAACCCGAGCCAAAGCCCGAGCCCAAACCCGAACCTCAGCCCGAACCCAAACCCGAGCCAAAATCCGAACCCAAGCCCGAATCCAAGCCGAAGCCTGTCGAGGAATACCGTCCTGTTCCCGAAAAGAAAAAGAGCAAGGCACCGACAGTTGTGCTGGTTTGTCTGCTGCTTGCGGGTATCGGAGTCGGCGCAATGATGTATCTGAACGGTTCATTTGGCGGGGGAGCACCTGTTGAAACTGCTCCCGTTGAAACAACGATTGTGGAAACGACTTCAGAAACTGTCCCCGAGGAAACAGAAGCCACAGAAACAACTGTTGAAGAAACCACAACAGTTTCCGAAGAAAGCGATAAATATATTGTTCCCAATCTGACGAAAATGCCGTTGAGCTATGCTTTAAAGCAGCTTGAGTCGGAAGGAGTAGAATATCTTATTGTCGAAACTGATGAAGAAGCGTCAATGCCTCCCGAGTTTGTTGTTAAGCAGGAGCCTCCCGCAGATGTTGAGGTCCCAAAGAATGTTCCTATACGGCTGTATGTAACTAAGAACGCAGAAGCTTCGTCCGAAACAACGGTGACGGTGACAGATATTCAGCCCGCAGAAACCTCTGATGCGCAGCCTGTTGAAGCAACAATGCCCGCTTCACAGCCGACAGCACCCGATATGCCGCAAACTACACCCGCTCCTGCGGTAACTGCTGCACCTCAGACAACACCCGCAGCACCCGTTTCTACCGCACTCGCAGCAACTGCACCTGTCACAACTGCTACTGCGCCAGAGCCTATGGTTCCGCAGTCCACCCCTATGAATTAAATTAGGAAACACCCATTAATAAGTATTTCCTTATACTAATTTCCTATCATAAAGTTGACAAAAAATCCGTGCAAAAGCTTGCGTATATGGGTTTTGTGCGGATTTTGAAATCTTTGATTTTGTCTATACTTTGATTAGAAATTAGTATTAGATTTAGTGAAAATCCCCCGTCCTGCTGAGAACGGGGGATTTTTTATATATCATTATAATTATCGGATATTTTTTTAAGAAGAAGCGAGAATTCCCGTCTGTATTCTTCGGGGGAGATTATCTACGCCTTGTCGCCGTAGGTGAGAATATATTTGTAGAATGACTGAACGTCCGACCATGTGAAGGTCATGCTAATACTTCCGTCAGGGTTTTCACGGAGCATTTCCGAACCGAATTCGTCCGCCAAACGCCATTTTACGGACTTGTCAAACAAAACCTCCGCCGTTATTCCACCGTCAGTGTGACGAAGCTTGTCACAGGTGTAAAGCGGGACGGTTCTCGGCTGACATTTTTCGCCTGTGTTCCGAAGCCCTGATATACGTGTCAGCTTGAACATTCGGTAGTCGTTCCGTGAACAGCAGTAGCCCCAAACATACCAGCTTGACCATTGAAAAATAAGGTGGTACGGCTCGAGAGTCCGCTCACTTTCGCCGCTCGGAGCAAGGTAGGTGAAGGCGATCCTTTCACGCTTTTCCATTGCCGACTTTATCAGCTCGATTTTCTCGGAAACGGCGGATTTGTCCCACATTGAAAGGTCGATGATAATGTTATTGTCGGCGTTCACAATGTGGTCACTGTCGGCGGAAAGCTTGTTCATCAGCTGCTTGTATCGGTTGCTTTCGCTAATGCTGTCAAGGCTGTTCAGTCCCGTTATAATGGCTTTCATTTCGTCGGAGGACAGCAGAGTTCGGTCTATGCGAAAGCCCTCCATTATGGAGATCCCGCCGCCGTTTCCCTGAGATGTGACTATCGGTATCCCTGCCATATTTATGTCCTCAATGTCCCTGATTATAGTTCGGCGGGACACTTCAAATTTCTACGCAAGCTCTGCGGCAGTTACCTTGTCCTTTTGCAGGAGAATGGAAAGTATGCCTATAAGTCTGTCGATTTTCATAATGCTTCTCCGTTTTTACTGTGAAATATATCCGAAAAATCTCATAATAAATATCCAGAATGTGAGTGTCACCGATGAAAGCAAGGTTGTTGCGGCAATAACGCTTGATGTGAGAACGCCGTCATTTTTCATGTTTTTCGCCATTATATAGCAGGACGGCGTGGTGGGGGAACCCAGCATTATTACCAGCGCAAGCAATGCGTCATCACGGAAGCCAAGATTTACGGCAATTAACAGGAACACTGCGGGCAGCACAATAAGCTTCACCGCCGAGCAGACCGCCGTTGGAACTATTTTTGCAATTGCTTTTCTGCCCTCAAAGGACGCTCCTATCACTATCAGTGAAAGGGGAGTGGCGATTGCCGCCAGATTGTCTATGGTCTTAACGCATATCTGCGGCAGCCAGTCGTAAATATGTATCAGAGAGCCGACAGAACCCACAACTATACCTATTATAATGGGATTTTTGACAATGCCGACAGCGGCTTTTTTGATTTTTTCGCTTTTATTGCTGATGCTCTGTGCGTCCTCCGCTTCAAAGGTCAGCACCGTTACCGCATAGATGTTGTAAAGGGGAACACAGCCGATGATTATCATGGGAATGTCGCCCGCCGTGCCGTAAATGTTCATCATAAATGCAAAGCCCATGACAGCCACGGAGCTTCGGTATGCCGCCTGAACAAATGCGCCGATTATGGACTTATCCTTGATAAACAGTCTTGCGCATATCCAGATAGCGATAAATGCAATGGTGGTGATAATTGCACTGTACAGAACAAGATCAAGGTCAAAATCGGAAACAATATCCGTTTTCGCCAGATCCTTGAACACCATTACAGGCAGGCAGACATTGAAGATAAACTTATTTGCGGAGGAGATAAACCCGTCGCTGAACATTCCTTTTCTGTTTAAAAGATAGCCTATAACGATGACCAGAAAGACGGGAACTGTGGCGTTAAGGCTGTATATCAGGCTGTCCATGGGTATTACCTCCGATAATATGATAGGATTTATTATACCACTTAATTTTTGACATTTGATATTGAAAATGTTTGGATTTTGTGTATGCAAATAAAATCCCTGTCCCACTTTTGCAGGACAGGGAAAACGAAGTATGATAAAAAATTATTTCTCCACAGGTTCAAATTCAATTCTTATCTTAGGCAGCTTTTCAATAGTTGTATAGTAGTTTTCTGCCCAGTCTGCGCCTTGAGAGGGATCGTTTTCACCGCTTGCGGGAGGTGCGAACAGCTTGAGAGTCATATCGCAGGCACCGTCAAGGGGCTTCTCGTAGAATGCGCTCATGAGGTCGATAGTCTTAGCCTTGGGGGACTTGTAGAACCATTTGCCGTTGATTTCAAGCATATAGTTGCCGTCGTCCTCAAAGGTCACCTCGCAGAAATGAGGATTCTTCTCAAAATGCAGGGGGATAGCCAGACCGTCAGCGTCCTCGGAACCGCCCCAGCGAAGGGTAACGGGCAGAGTGATTTCATCGGACTGCTTCATTTCGGGCAGGAACCAATCGGAGTGAATGATCTCCTTGTAGGTTTTCATAAGGGGCTGTTCAATGCCCACATCGGGATTGTTGGGATCCTCAATCTCCAGACCAAGGCGTCCTCTGTCCCTGAACTGATACATTGTAAATGATGTGAACCATTCAGCCTTTTCATTTACGAGAATGTCGCAGAACTCCTTTACCATTTCAGCCTGATCGTATGCGCCTGTAACATCTCCGTCAGCGTTAAATTCAGCCATGCTCATAGGCTTTCCGACACCGCCGTTCAGGAACTTGAAACGCTCGTAGCTGCGCTTTGTCTTTTCGTAGGTTTCTCTGACACTGCTTCTGGAATGGGAAGTGCCGCCCTTCAAAGCAACGTCATAAGGCCAGCCCCAGTGGAGAGCCATATATTTGTCAACGCTCCACATATCGGCAGCGGGAACAGTAACCTTGAACTCTTCCTCCATCTCCATTTCTTCCTTGGAGAGATCCTCAATGCCGCCTATGCACATAAGTGTCTTGACATTGGGAGCATATTCGTGGATAATATCGGTGAAATGTACGAAGAAATCTGCTATCTCCTTGTAAGTAGCACGCTTTGTGAAGGAGAACCAATTTCCCGTTGCCTCGTGGTTTATACGGAGTATCATACGTCCGAAACGGCTGAGATCCTTTGCAATAGCGATAAGGTGGTCGTCGGAAACGTTGGGGTCAACAGTAAGTGTAAGGGTAACGTCCTGACCGTGTCTGCGGACATCTCTCATACAGGTGAACGGCTCGTCGTCGAGATTTCCGTTCAGACCGCCCTTGTAGGTGAAATAGTCGTCATAGGGGTAGTCCCACTGGAAGGAAACGTTAGCGTCCTTCATGACCTCGGAAATTCTGCCGGGCCACTGCTCGTCAAGGGGATAGTAGCAGTACATCAGGGAGATGGAACGGTGGGGTCTGCCCATTTTGTGAAGAATGTAGTCCTGATTTACATATTCTCCTCTTTCGCTGCCGTCACCCAGATCGACAGCACATTTTGCCTTGCCCATATGCAGCTTGTAGATTTTTTCGCTCATATTTTTACCTCCGAAATTTTTGTTTTGATGTGTTTAGGAAAATACTGATTAATGGGTGTTCCCCCGCCTTCGGCGGGGGAACACCCACCTAGATACGTCACTTAGGCAACAAGAAAAGTAGAAATGTCTATTTAATCAGCAGTTCCTTAGAAAACGATTACAAAGTATACTTACAGTTTACAGCATAATCGGAAATTTGTCAATAGAGAAAATGAAAATTTTTAGAGGTTTTATGAAAATAGGACAGACAATATTTCAGTCTGTCCCGTTCATATCAATCATCTATGTAATTTGTCCTATAAACGCAGGTTTGGTCACCCTCTGCGTAAACCTTATCCATATATGATGCTATGCTTGAAACGGCATCATAGCTGATAAGCTTTTCACTTATTGCCGTATTTATGTCGGTAAATGTACCGTCCTTATAAGCAAGCAATTGAAACATACCGCTCGGCAGTACCACATCAACATACGGGTAACAGTCGCTGTCATCATCGGGAATATCCATAATGGGCAGTTTATATTCCATGACATCTAACGTATAGTAATCGTAGGGGCACATTACCAGCAGCATATATCCGTTATCATTTCCAAAGTAAAACTGACCTGTGACCGTATCGGCAGATATTTCCGTGTTATCTCTTGCCGATACATATGCTGCATAATCCGAACGAATACGTCTGTCGGTTTCTCTGTCAAGAACAGTCGGCGTCATATGTATTGATTTGTTATCGCTTGTTTCTGTTGTTTCGGCTGGAGTGGAATCGGTGGTGGTTTCTGAAATTTTGTCAGTTTCGCTGCTTTCTGCCGTTGTTGTGGCAGATGGGGTGGAATCGGTCGTAGTTTCTGCGATTTTGTTAGTTTCGGTGCTTTCTGTCGTTGTTGTTTCAGATTTTATTTCTTCTGTTTCGCTGAATGTTATGATATTTACGTCAGTGTCCCCGTAAGCAGCTGCTTCGGTATTACTTGAAATGTCAGTTTCGGCGCATGATGTCATGCAGGCTGCAAGTGCAAGGACAGCAAGTGTTTTTTTGATCTGCATAGAAAAACCTCCTTTTACTGTAGAAAAAATTCCGACAGCGGTTATTTTTCAATGCAGCTTGATTTTCGGCATTTTGTACAGCCGATAAACATCAATACTGACAAAATCTAACAAAAAGGCGGTACCGCCCATACCGGACAGCACCGCCGAAAAATTATTTCAGAGCTTCAATAGATTCAATAATCTTTGCCATTTTCTCCTGAGCCTTTGCAAGCTTAGCCTTCTCAGCTTCAACCTGCTTTTCGGGAGCCTTAGCCATAAATCCGGGATTATTAAGCTTTCCACTGGAGAAGTCAATATCCTTCTGAACGGCGACCTTTTCCTTGTTAAGACGGGCAAGCTCCTTTTCCTTGTCAACCAGCTCATTCATAGGGATAAAGCAGCGTGCGCCGTCGGAAACAACCGTTACGGCATCGGGAATATCAAACTTATCTCCAACCTCAACAGCCGATGCGGAAGCCAGCTTCACAAAGAACATCTCCGAAGCCTTGAACAGCTCCGTTTCGTCCGTTTCAACGAAAACCTTTGCCTTTACGCTTGGCAGAATGTTCATCTCTGTACGGCGGTTTCTGATAGCCTTGATAGCGGAAATTACCTTTTCAAAACGCTTTTCCTCCTCCGTATAGGACAGCTTTTCGTCGTAAACGGGATAGCTTTCAAGCATAATGGGGGACTTGCCGTCGTTCAGAGTCTGCCATATTTCCTCGGTAATATATGGCATAAAGGGGTGGAGAAGCTTTAACATTCCGCCGATAGCCCAAACGAGAACTTGCTGTGCAGTTTCCATTGTTTCGCCGCCTGCTGCGATTCTCGGCTTGGTCAGCTCGATATACCAGTCGCAGAAAATATCCCAGATAAAGTCATAGAGATTTGAAACTGCGATACCCAGCTCAAACTTATCCAGATTGTCGTTGACATTCTTTGCAAGGGTGTTGAACTTGGAAACGAACCATTTGTCCTCAATGGTGAGATTCTCGGGAAGTCCCTTGAATTCAAAGTCCTCGGGGAGATTCATCATAATGAAGCGAGATGCGTTCCAGAGCTTGTTTGCGAAGTTTCTTGAAGCAACTACCTTTTCCTCGGTGAAACGCATATCATTTCCGGGAGCGTTTCCTGTTGCCAGCATAAAGCGGAGAGCGTCTGCGCCGTACTGTGCGATAACCTCAAGCGGGTCAATGCCGTTGCCGAGAGATTTGGACATTTTCCGTCCCTGAGCGTCCCTTACAAGACCGTGGATAAGAACGGTGTCAAAGGGAGGCTTGCCCATATTTTCAATTCCCGAGAACATCATTCTGATTACCCAGAAGAAGATAATGTCATAGCCCGTAACAAGCGTGTTTGTGGGGTAGAAATACTTGAGATCTTCCGTATTGTCAGGCCAGCCGAGAGTGGAGAAGGGCCAGAGTGCGGAGGAGAACCATGTGTCCAGCGTGTCGGGGTCCTGACGCATAGGCTTGCCGCACTTGGGACAAACAGCGGAGCTTTCCTTGGTAACAACCATTTCGCCGCAGTCATCGCAGTAGAATGCGGGGATCTGATGACCCCACCAGATCTGACGGGAGATACACCAGTCACGGATATTATCCAGCCAATGGAAATAGGTCTTTTCAAAACGCTCGGGAACGAACTTTGTTTCTCCGTTCTTAACAGCGTCGATTGCGGGCTGTGCAAGGGGCTTCATCTTAACGAACCACTGAGTGGAAACTCTCGGTTCAACGGTGGTTCCGCAGCGGTAGCAGGTGCCTACGTTGTGTGCGTGTTCCTCTATCTTTACAAGGAAACCGTCCTTTTCAAGGTCCTCAACTATCTTTTTGCGGGCTTCGTAGCGGTCAAGTCCTGCATATGCGGGATAATCCTCGGTAATCTTGGCGTCATCGGTCATAACGCTGATAACGGGCAGACTGTGACGCAGACCAACCTCGAAGTCGTTGGGGTCGTGAGCGGGTGTTATCTTAACAACGCCCGTTCCGAATTCCATATCAACGTAATCATCGCCCACAATGGGAATTTCACGTCCAACCAGCGGGAGAGTTACGGTTTTTCCGATAAGGTGTGCATAACGCTCGTCCTTGGGATTTACCGCAACTGCCGTATCACCCAGAAGCGTTTCGGGACGGGTGGTAGCCAGCTGAACATATCCCGAGCCGTCTGTAAGGGGATAGCGAAGATGCCAGAAATGTCCTGCCTGATCCTCATAAGTTACCTCTGCATCGGACAGAGAGGTCTTACAGTGGGGACACCAGTTGATGATCCTTTCGCCGCGGTAGATAAGTCCTTTTTCGTAATATTTAACGAAAACCTCCTTAACTGCCTTTGAGCAGCCCTCGTCCATGGTAAAGCGTTCTCTTGACCAGTCGCAGGAGGAACCCAGCTTTTTCAGCTGTTCAACGATACGTCCGCCGTACTGCTCCTTCCATTTCCAGGCACGTTCCATAAAGGCTTCTCTGCCGATGCCTTCCTTTGTCAGACCTTCCTTGCGCATTGCTTCAACTATCTTTGCTTCGGTGGCGATAGCGGCGTGGTCTGTGCCGGGGAGCCAGAGAGTTTCGTAGCCCGACATTCTCTTCCAGCGGATAAGGATATCCTGTAAGGTTTCGTCAAGGGCGTGTCCCATATGGAGCTGTCCTGTGATATTTGGGGGAGGGATAACGATAGTATAGGGCTTTTTCTTGCTGTTGGGAGATGCTTTGAAGCAGTCGTTTTCCATCCAGTAGGAGTAAATTTTGTCCTCAAATTCCGAGGGGGAATACTGCTTGGGGAGTTCCTTTTTCATTCTTATCTGTCCTTTCGTAAATATTTGTCGGCATTGGGAAATAAAAAAGCCCCGAAGCCGACTTGGGCTTCAGGGCGGAAAATATCCGTGGTACCACCTGAATTTGCAGTCCGCTTTTGGGGGACAGCACACTCATTCCTCCGTAACGGGGAGATGCCGCCGCATACTACTTATCAAATAGGATGTTCGCACACGAAGCTCCGAGGCTACCTTCCGCATTGTCTGCCTAAAGACTTGCACCGACCGTCTTTTCTCTGTGGGCAGGGGAGATGCGTACTCCTCCTCATCATTGCTTTTGTTTTTACACATTATAACACGTTCTTGAAAAATTGTCAATGATGATTTTCTTAAATTTTTAAATGTGGTTATTAATTTTCTGTCAAGTGAATAGAATTACACAAAAAGCAGAAAGGCGTGATACTATGCACGAAAGATGTTATCCCTTTGAGCCCATACCGCTGCCTTACGGTTATGATGCCTGTGAGCCGTATCTCAGCGAGGAAACCATAAAAACTCACTATGAGAAGCATTATAAAGGCTATGTTTCCAAGTTGAATGAGTGTGTGGAGAAAAATCCCGTTCTGCGGTGTATGGACATTGAGTCGCTGGCAAAGTCGGGGAGCGAGGCTGTGAGCTTCTATGCGGGCGGTGTGCTTAATCATGAGCTGTATTTTTCGGGGCTTTTTCCCGTAACGGATAAGCGGCGGCTGTCACCCGAAGCGGCGGCATTTGTGGAATACAGCGGGGGAGCGGCAGCTTTGACGGAGAAGTTTTTAGATATGTCCCGAAATTTCAAGGGTTCGGGCTATATTTGGGCAGTGTGCAGATGCGGGAAAACGGAGATACTTTGCAGCGAAGATCAGCAGCATATCTGCGGAAAAGTGCTGTTTTGCTGCGATTTATGGGAACACGCATATTATCTCGATTATCGAAACGACAGGGAGAAATATGTGCGGGCGTGGGCAAGGCTTGCCATACCAAGCATTTCCGATTGACGGGATTTATTCATTCTGATAAAGAAAATTTGTGCAAAATGCTCAATTAATTATTTCGTCTTTGTATTGTTTGGGGGTTGAAAAGTTTAACTATTTATGTTAAAATTATGATAGTTGCTGCGAAAGGAGATTGTCGGCGTTTTGGGTCGGCATACATAATATAATGAGTGTTAAATTGGATATTACAGCAGTTGTCCCCGAGCTTCTTGACGAAATAATCTTTATGGACGATTCTCCCGCCCTTGAAGCGTTTGAAAACGAGCTTTCCGAGATAATCACGGGAATGGCGGAAAAGGCTGAATTTAAAGAGCTTCTTGAAGGCGTTTCTCCCGACGATATAATCGAAGCATATCATAATGCGGTGATAAATTTACAGCGTTCCTATCTGCTTTGGTCTGAGTATGAAGCGAAGGAACCCGGCGGAAAAAGATGGGGTCTGGACGCTTCCGACCGTATCAATTACTGCAAGCTGTTTTATAAGGCATTCGGCATAGTGCTTATTTCGCTGAACGGCAAGAAAAACAGTGTTGAGCTGTCCGCTGTTGGCGATTTGAAGGCAAAATTCATCGCTATGATCATAAAGGGCGGCGACCTGTACAATAAGCTGAAGGACTTTTTCAGAGGATATATTTACGGCTGGCTGTTCAACTATCTGACAGAGCAGAAGCTTATGCCCGAATATGCGGAGTTTATCGTGTCGCTGGCGGTTATGTCGGACAAGATAAAGGCTGCTCCCGAGGTCAAGGGCGAGATCATCAAGAAGCTGAAATCTATGCTTTCTAAGGGCAGATTCAAGTATATTAACGGCTATGTTCCCGTTGACCTTATTTCGGGTATCATTGCCGACAGATATGATTTTTCCAAGTTGAACGGTGAGGACGCCGAAACTGCACTTGCTCTTATCGAACGTCAGATCAGGGAGAATTATGAGTGCAGCGAGGACGATGATACGGTTATTTACAATGTTACCGCAAACTTTATGACTACTGTCGGTTCCGCATATTCCGACTGCGGAAAATTTGCAGCAGAGGAATTTGAGAATGCGTTCGGCGGTGTGAGAACCTTCCTTGACGGTTCACGGGGAGATACGGGAAATATGTCTGTTTCCGATGTCCGCAGTGCGGCTGAGCTTTGCTGTGAAGAGCTGGAGGACGAGTTCTATTCGTCGGCACATGCTTCTGCTCCCGAAACAGGCTTGAAGGCGGAAAGCAAGGGCTATCTGTATCCCGCTGTTTACAAGGACGGTTCGGAGTACTATTTTGCGCCTTGTGTGAGATATGCGCTTTTTGCACGGTGCGATAAGGTTTTGTATACTCCCGTGGAGCAGTCCGATCTGCCGATTCGGTCTTTCCTGTTTATGAAGGACGAGATGAAGTTCAACTATTTCTATTACAGCGTAAGAGAACTGCTTGCCGATGGCGGTCAGATAAAGGCGGGCTCGGGAAGAGGATTCAGCGTCCGCAAGGATAAGATAGGTCTGCTTGAGGAGCTGAAGCAGATCGATGAACAGCTCAAGGATTCCACCGAAGAGGACAGGCGTATGAACAAGATAGGCAAGACCCTGGAGCTGCTGTCCGGCAACAACAGTGCTGTTCGTTACGAAGAGGCTGCAGCAGAGTGCTTCTATGGCTCAAAGCTGTTTGAAAGCTACATAAAATTCCGTACACATCAGCTGACAGACGATGCTGCCGAGGCAGGCGTTGAGGCTCAGAAGAAGCTTATCGCTCAGCTGAACGGTATTACACTTTAACAATTTGCCGCAGATTTTGGGAGGAAATGCCCCCGGGTCTGCGGCTTTATTATTCCGAGAAAAGAGGTGTTTGCATGCTGCCTTACAGACGGGGAAGGTATGAACGGAATAATCCCGAATATGAGCCGAAAAAGCCGTCCGCATTTTCACGGATAATCGTTATCCTGATACTGCTGTTTTTTGGTGCGGTCATTGTTTATGGGGCTTATACGGGGATAATTGATGAGATCTTTGAGGGGATAAAGGTGGAACTGCCAAAGTAACGAAAGGGATACTATGCTGAGATACATACTATTGCGCGGGGGAGGTTAGTGCCGTCGGTCACCAAGGCGGCGGTCAACTGCAAAACTGTCGGTTTTATCAAGGTAAAATCTCCGAAAAGAAAAAAACGATAATTTTAACAAAAAAACTATTGCAAAATCCGACAAAATGTATTATAATGTATTTGTATGTTGCGCAGTACTCCAATTTTGCGCTTACATCTAAAATCTGAAAGGAGTTTGTAACTAATATGATCTATTCTCATGAGGTTGAAACTATGTGCCCCGTGAAGCAGGGTGTTGCTCACGGCGCTGCTCCGATCCCCGAAGAAGCTAAGTGGGTCAAGGCAAAGGAAGTCAAGGACATTTCCGGTTTTACACACGGTATCGGCTGGTGCGCACCCCAGCAGGGTACTTGTAAGCTCACACTCAACGTTAAGGAGGGCGTTATTCAGGAGGCTCTCGTTGAAACTATCGGCTGCTCAGGTATGACTCATTCAGCTGCTATGGCTGCTGAGATCCTTCCCGGCAGAACTGTTCTCGAGGCTCTGAACACTGACCTCGTTTGTGACGCTATCAACACAGCTATGAGAGAGCTGTTTCTCCAGATCGTTTACGGTCGTTCCCAGAGTGCTTTCTCCGAGGGCGGTCTTGTTGTAGGCGCAGGTCTTGAGGATCTCGGTAAGGGACTTCGTTCTCAGGTTGGTACTATGTACGGTACTCTCGCTAAGGGTCCCCGTTACCTCGAAATGACCGATGGTTATGTTACAGGCATTGCTCTGAACGAAGATGATGAGATCATCGGCTATCAGTTCGTAAACTTCGGTAAGATGATGGACTTCATCAAGGGCGGCGACGACGCTAACACCGCTTTCGAGAAGGCTAAGGGTCAGTACGGTAGAGTTGCTGACGCTGTTAAGATCATCGATCCCAGAAAGCAGTAATCTGATAAGGAGGTAAACTATAATGGCTTTATTTGAATCTTATGAAAGAAGAGAAAAGCAGATTCTTGCTGTTCTCGCTCAGTATGGCATTAACTCCATTGAGGAGGCTGCTGAGGTAACAAAGGCTAAGGGCCTTGATATCTACAAGCTGGTTGAAGGCATTCAGCCTATCTGCTTTGAAAATGCAAAGTGGGCTTACACCGTAGGCTGCGCTATCGCTATCAAGAAGGGCTGCACAAGAGCTGCTGACGCTGCTGCAGCTATCGGTGAGGGTCTGCAGGCTTTCTGTATCCCCGGTTCTGTTGCCGATCAGCGTAAGGTTGGTCTTGGTCACGGTAACCTCGGTAAGATGCTCCTTGAGGAAGAAACTAAGTGCTTCGCATTCCTGGCAGGTCACGAGTCCTTCGCTGCTGCTGAGGGTGCTATCGGTATCGCTGAGAAGGCTAACAGAGTTCGTAAGGAACCTCTGAGAGTTATCCTCAACGGTCTTGGCAAGGACGCTGCTCAGATCATCTCCCGTATCAACGGCTTTACATACGTTGAAACTGAGATGGATTACTACACAGGCGAGGTTAAGGAAGTATTCCGTAAGGCTTACTCCACAGGACTTCGTTCCAAGGTAAACTGCTACGGTGCTAACGATGTAACAGAAGGCGTTGCTATCATGTGGAAGGAAGGCGTTGACGTTTCCATCACAGGTAACTCCACTAACCCCACTCGTTTCCAGCACCCCGTTGCAGGCACATATAAGAAGGAATGTGTTGAAAAGGGCAAGAAGTACTTCTCCGTTGCTTCCGGCGGCGGTACAGGACGTACTCTCCACCCCGATAACATGGCTGCAGGTCCTGCTTCCTACGGTATGACTGATACTATGGGAAGAATGCACTCCGATGCTCAGTTTGCAGGTTCTTCTTCCGTTCCTGCTCACGTTGAGATGATGGGTTTGATCGGTATGGGCAACAATCCTATGGTTGGTGCTACTGTGGCTTGTGCGGTTGCGGTTGAGGAAAGCTGGAAAAAATAATTCAGGACTTACCCACCTTGCGAAAGCAAGAATTGAAAAAGGTCTGATAATTGCCGATGTTACCCGACTGACCGGGCTCAGCTATGATAACTATATCAAGTATGAGCGTGAGGAAGTTGAGGAGCAGAATATGAGCATCGAAACGCTGAAAAAGCTCTCCGATGTTCTCGGCATAGACCTTCTGACCGATTACCATAGATTTAAGATGGATTCTGCGCAGATAGTTTGCGGATACATGGAGAGAAACAATGTTTCCATTCGTGCATTTGCAGCGAAATGCGGAGTGAGTGCAACTACTGTCAAGAACTGGCGGAATGGTACTTGTGCACCGTCTTATGAGATTTGGAAAAGGGTTTTTAAATAGTATTGAACAGGCTGCTGCATCGGTTGGTGCAGCAGCCTGTTATTTTTTTGTGTCTGATTTGTACCGGGATGATGGTAGGCTGTGAAGAAAGCTGTAATATGTGATCCGCAAAGCAAAATTCGTACAATCAATGTGCATAGGCGTCTTTTGCTTTCCGACTCTTGCAAACGGACTGTTAAATAGTCACCATTTCACACTCAGCCTTAACCTTCATGTGGTTTTCGTATGCGGAAATGATAAGCTCTTCAAATGCATTTCTTGCATCTGAACCTATTGGATGAACAATATCTCTGAACACTCCGTTTGCGTCCATTCTGTTCGGCATTGCAACAAAGAGCCTTGCTTCGCCATGTATGATTTTGATTTCGTGGATTGCAAGACAGTTGTCGATGGTAATGGAAATGATAGCCTTGAGCTTTCCCTCGTTGAAGGTTCTTCTTACGTTGATTTGAGTGATTTTCATAGTTGATATTCCTTTCTGCTAAATATTATGTGTACAGCCCTCGTTTTCGTATTGAAAACGAGGGCTGCAATGGATTTGCGTCACATTCGCTGAGTAATATTTAGTCTTCTGCGTTCATATCGTTATAGATCTTTTCGAGAGCAACATGTCTGTCGTATGCCGAAAGAATGATTCTGTCAAACTCAGCTCTTGTTTCGGCATCAATTGGATGAACGATGTCACGGAAAACTCCGTTTTCGTCCTTACGGCTGGGCATTGCTGCAAAGATCCTGTCATTGCCCTGTACGATCTTGATATCGTGTACGGCAAGACAGTTGTCGATAGTAATGGACACAATTGCTTTAAGATTGCCTGTGGGGAAGGTCTTTCGAATTTTAACATCGGAAATATTCATAATAAATTCCGTCTTTCTTAGATTATTTCGGCTTTTCGGGAAATCATCAGTCGCTAACATAACCATCATTTCCTTATTCACCTTTAAAAACAAACCGCGGCGTTCCCAAACGCCGTTATCTCGGGAATTGAAAATTATTCAAGTGCAGCACGTAAATGCTTACCTCGATATATTTCAAACCTTTTATAAATGAACCGACAGCAGCCTGCTGCTGTTTATAAGGTAATGGGAATAAATAGGTTTACACAAAAGCCTTTGGATAGCTTCTACATTCGCTTTTTAATTACTCAATCCTTATTCAACGATCTCCTCCAACCCACATAAAATAATACGCTCATTATTCCAAACAACCTCAGCAACCTTCTCATCAAACCCCAACTCAGAAAACAGGAAATAATAAAACTCGTTTTTTCTCATTATAGAGCATACGGTCAAAAACAAGTTGAATAACAGCTTTGTTGTTATTGACGGAAAAAACATCTGGTATTCAAGCGGTGAATTATTCAGCACCACTGACGAGGATAATTGTGTGCTGAGAATTGAAGATGATCTGCTTGCAGGTGAACTTACAGCTCAGCTCGAATAATTTATTCCCAAGTATTGAAATGGGCGGTAATATGTGGTATAATAATGATAATAACTTTCAGAATAACATCGGGAGGTGTGAAAATGGGAATATACCTTAACCCCGGCAACGATCTTTTCAGACAGGCAGTAAACTCAAAAATATATGTGGATAAAACAATGCTGATAGAAGCTACAAACAGCTTATTGGATACATCCGATAAACACATCTGCATTAGCCGCCCACGCCGTTTCGGCAAATCAATGGCAGCAAATATGCTTTCCGCATATTACAGCCGAAATTGTGATTCGAGGGAGCTTTTCGGCAAGCTTAAAATTTCAAAAACCGACAGCTTTGAAAAACACCTTAACAAATATAACGTCTTCCACTTTGATATAAGAAGCTTTGCTTCAAAATCCGACAATATCAAAATGATGACCGAAATGCTTGAAAAAACGATCAAGCGTGACTTGAAAAGTGATTATTCCGATATGAATTTGCCCGATGATTACAGTGCAGATGAAATGCTGCTTGCGGTGTTCCGCAAATACGGTATTCCATTTGTTTTTATAATCGACGAATGGGACTGCATATTCAGAATATATAAGGACGATACAAAAGGACAGCAGCTGTATCTGAATTATCTTCGTACATTACTGAAAGAACAGCCCTATGTCGCCCTTGATTATGCAACGGGTATTCTTCCCGTTAAGAAATACGGCGATCATTCCGCTCTCAATATGTATTCGGAATTTTCTATGGCTAATCAGGCTATGTTTGCGGAGTACACAGGCTTTACCCCCGATGATGTTGCCTATCTTTGCAAAAAATTTGATATGCCTCTTGAAAAAATGGCACAGTGGTATGACGGATATAAGGTGGGCTGCTATGATATTTATAATCCTCAATCTGTAGTCAGAGCCGTTACCAATCGTATATTTGACAGCTACTGGACAAAAACCGAAACCTTTGAAGCCCTGCAAATGTATATCAAAATAGATATGGACGGACTGCGTCAGTCGGTTATCAGAATGATCGCAGGAGAGCATATTCCCGTAAATACGGGTAAATTCCAGAATGATATGGTATCGCTCCATTCCGCCGATGATGTGCTGACGCTTCTTATCCATCTCGGCTATCTCACATATGATTTTGATACCAAAACCGCTTGGATACCCAATAAAGAGGTTCAGCAGGAGTTTATCAACTGCATAGAAGACGGCGGCTGGGAAGAGGTCATGAACTCGCTCCGTCAGTCGGACGAACTGCTTTCCGCAACCCTTGCCTGCGACAGTGACAAGGTTGCCGAGATACTTGAAGAAGTACATCGAAAAAATACTTCTATCATTGCGTACAACAATGAAATGTCCCTGTCGGTAACGCTTGCACTTGCTTATTATTCCGCAAGAAACAGCTATGAGATTTTCAGAGAGCTGCCAAGCGGAAAAGGCTTTGCCGATCTCACATTCATTCCACGCAAGGGTGTTGATGCTCCTGCAATGGTCATTGAGCTGAAATACAACAAAACCGCCTCAAACGCCCTTGAACAGATAAAAGAAAAGCATTATACCGAGAAGCTCACTGCTTTCAGCGGAGAGATACTTCTTGTAGGTATCAGCTATGATGAGAATAAAGGTCATTCCTGCATTATCGAGAAGATAGTAAAATAAGTATTTCATTTTGAAACACCACTTTTACGTTATTTATCCAAACAGGCACATGGGAGCTTATTCCATGTGCCTGTTTCGCTGTATGATATCATCGGGATTACGAGGTACATCATTGACTACGTTTTGATACATATTATCCATAAACGAAGATCTCCTTAATGCGTTGTTTGATTAATTATAATACTTTTGGGTGGAAAATCAATGCTTATTCTGTGTATTCTGCTCGATTTTTGCTTTCAGCCGTTTGGACAAATCCTGCAAATCCTGACAAGCATCAAAGCACATCTGATTATAACAATAAATATCATCGGTGCTGCTGCTGACAGTAAGACCGCCCTTGAAAGCCCGAATTTTTTCACGCCGTTCATCAAACGCCTTGTTGTATTTCTCCAAAAGGTCGGGATACCTGGAGAGCTTCTTGCGGTAGCTCCTGCATTTGTTGTAGAAACTATACGATGTTTGCACGCAAGGGTGTAATGGTTGTAGAAATGCAAAAAGGAGCGTGAGTCTTTGGCTCACACTCCTAGATAAACCTGGAATTTACACCTGCAACGCTATTTCTAATGCTATATACAATTTTCCCAAGTTATGATTAGCTCCGTGAAGTCCTTCTACTTCATATCCACTTGACTCTAACACATCTCCCGCTTCAAGGAAATCATACAGTTCCAAATTATAAAAATCACATACCGACTGTACTCCTGCCAATTCCATTTCGACTGCAATACAGCCTTCTGCTTTTCGTTCAGCCACAAGCCCAACAGTTTCTCTGAGCATAGAATCGGTAGTCCATACTTTTCCCAACACATAAGGAACCCCCATTTGGGCAAAGATAGCTGCAAGCTTATGACTATTCTTTATTACAATATAGTCTGCAGGTTTTGCATAATAATAGGAGCACCCCTCACCACGATAGCTTTCTGTGGGTAGAATAAACTTTCCTTCTGTTTTTTCTCTGTCCAAACTTCCGCAAGAGCCAAACATAATAAACTTTGTAGCTCCTGTAAGCCAGCTTGCTTCGTAACAAAGGCAAGCTGCTATTGCTGAGCCTATTGCGGACAAATAAAAGGCAATATCAGTACCCTTATATTTCATTCTATAGATGGGAATGTTGCCATTGCAAACGGTAAAGTGCGCAATTTCTTCACACTCATATGTACGAAGCAGATGAGTATGTATTTCTTGCGAAAAGATAATCAGGCATACGTCAACGATATGCTTTTGTTCTCCGTAAAAATCCTTCAGACTAATTATTGGTTCTGTTTCAATATCGTAACAATCTATTATCATAATATCCTCCGTCAAATTCCGATATATCAAGTTGAAATAAATTCTATCGGCGCGGAGACAAAGCAGCCGATCCGCACAAATTCACAGCGCGACCTCGCCGCGGGTCGTCACCCGCAAATTCCGATATATCGAGCAGTTTCTCTACCCGATTTATTCCATTATACCCCAAATTATAAAAACAGTCAAGAGGAGAACAAACAGATTTATCATAACAAATTCGCCCCTTTCGGAAAAATTCAAATGAAACTCACCAAAAGAATTTTATAGATTTTATATATCACGTTTTGCACGTTTCAACAACGGATAGTAGGTCATTATCTGTATTTGTATGATATTTGTACGCATAAGCTTAATGGGTTGTACGAAACAAAAAGAATGAGGTCAAAACGGCGTTTTCGGAAGATTTTCAAATTATTTTAGTCGATGAAGCTGATAAAATGATTATGATAGGTGACGAGGAAAAGGATTGTATTAGTATGCTATCTCTATTTTCCGCATTTTCATCTTCAACTTTCGGGTGCTGTTTTTCAGCTTTTCTTATGCTTCTATTATACCATATTTTCGGGCTTTTGGGAAGAGATTGCGATTTCAGTTTTGCGGAATCAGGTATATATAAAAAACGACTGCATTTTAATTGAAATGACATCACTCTATTGTACATGATGAGATAAAGCGTCATGCTTCTTTGGCGGCAGAAAATACTGATGAGTACATAAAATGTTTGACAGATGCTTACAACAATTCAAGAAAAGGTGAGTGGGGATCATATATTAAGAAAAACGTAAGGTAAATATACAATTTTTTATTAAGAAATGTATGATAGACTAATATGAAAGGGGCTAATTTTCATACTATAAACCGATAAGGAGAGATTACGGAATGAAAAAGCAAATCGTTTCAGTATTGTTATTGTTATTCTTATTTTCACTCACATCTTGCTCAAGCAACTGGGTGAAGAACAGTGCGTTTATAAAATCTGTCGTTCCGAGAAGCTCTGTGTATGATAACTGTTATGTCACTGTAAGCTCTAACACGCTGACATATTACGATTTGGACACAGGCGTAAGCACTCCCGTTTGCAGTGCTGCGGGCTGCAAGCACGACGGCAGCGACAACAACTGTACCGCGATAATTGAGAACGAAATACTCTCAAATCCCTTCAGATACGCAGGAAAACTATATTACTTCGGATTTGGCGACAATCAGGAATCAAGAATGTACAAATGCGAGGAAAACGGCAGTTCTCGGGAAACCGTTCTTGAAATTAAGCGCAGCGGCAATGATGAAGAATATATTTCCCCCATGATATTTTCAACGGAGTTGTGCGGGGATAAGATATATCTTCTTATCCTCGAATCGGTAATGAGCAAATCAAACGAATTTGATGGCAATTATGGCTACGGTTCCAACGGTATGGCAAACTATAAGATAGGCTGTTTTGACCTGAATACCGATAGTTATTCCGTCATATACGAAACGGGGTTATTTCCCGACAGCAATATGCAGATTTACGGAATATATAACGATACGATTTATGCTAATTTCGGCGGCAATACCAAGCAATATGAATTTGACACGGTTGATGACAGAATAGCCGCCATAGAGGACGAAAATTCCGAATATAACAAAACTAAATTCCGCAAAACACTGAAAATAAGCACAAAGGACGGAAGCGTTTCGGAAAACGACTCGCAAATGGAATGGTACACCATGTCTTCGGCGGGCTGCTGGTATATGCTCGGAAATTCGCTTTACTCCTCCGACGGCACGTATATAGCTGAAGCCTACAGTATGTACGCCACCGAGGACGGGCTTATTTACTACGACTACGACTGCGGGAATGTCTATCTGTACAATGACGGCGTTGTGAAGTCCGCACCGTTCAGTCAACGCATTTTCTTTGAAAGCCGTGATTATTATGTCTGCGATTACTCAAACGAAACGGGCACATATTACTACTGCACGAAAGAAAGCTATTTTTCCGACACACCCGAATTCAGAGAACTGGAGATGAAACAATGACTCTAGAACTGAAAAATGTATCAAAGCACTACAAGAAAAAGTCGGCGCTGAACGGCTTTACATACAGCTTTTCAAGCGGTATTTACGCTCTGCTGGGACCCAACGGTGCGGGGAAATCCACCCTTATGAATATAATTGCGGGCGTGATCGATGCGGATAAGGGAAGCGGCATATTTCTTGACGGCAAAAGCATTGACATTCTCGGTGACGAATACCGCTCCCATATCGGATTTATGCCGCAGAAAAGCGCACTTATGGACTCGTTTTCCGCACTGCGGTTTATGAAATATATATCGGGGCTGAAAGGGCTGAAAAACACCGACAGCGAGATAGGGGAGCTTCTTCGCAAGGTTGAACTCTTTGATAACAGAAACGAAAAATGCGGCGGTTTTTCAGGCGGTATGAAACAGCGGCTTATGCTTGCGCAGGCAATGCTAGGCAGCCCGGATATACTTATTCTCGATGAGCCGACAGCAGGTCTTGACCCACGACAGCGTGTGATATTCCGCAATATGGTGCGGGGGTATTCCGAAAGCAAAACGGTGATAGTATCGACGCATATTGTTTCGGATATTGAAGCGCAGGCGGACTGCATTATCATAATGCAATCGGGCAAAATTGCGGCAAGCGGTTCTAACAGTGCACTGCTAACTCAGTACGGCTGCTCAGAGCTTGAAGAACTGTACATGAAACTGTTTGGTGAAAAAGATGATATTTAACGAAATTTTGAAGGTCATATCCCGAAGAAACTTTATTATCGCTTTTCTGATAATGCTTGCCGCTATCGTGGCTTATACATCACTGCTGCCGATAGAGGACAGCTCGCAGAAAGCATACAATGAATTCAGAGCAGATATATTCGGACTTTCGGCAGAGGAAATCGGTGAACGGCTTGATGAACGGGTGCTTGAGCTGACTATTTATGACGCACTTCTGTGGGGAGAGCCTGACAGTCCCGCTTTCAGCGAAGTGCGTGCGGCGAAATACATTGAGAAATACAAGAACAACGATAAAAGCTCTGTGGAAATCTATGACCTGCTTAAGCTTTACAAACGGGAGTATTCGTGCTATCTTGCTTCAAAGAACTACAAAGAGCACATTGACGCAATCACAAAAGGCAACGACGCAATGCTGACTATTCTCGGAGGGGATTATGAACGAAAAAACGCCGCTTTGACAAAAGCAGCGTATGAGCCTATGATAACAGCCGCGCCGCAGTATTATCCGAGCGAAGGCTGCGAGCGTACTATTCGTAATTTTGCGGTTGATATTTCAGCGTTGACAGCAGCAGTTCTAGCGGCACTTTTGTTATTTGGAAGTGAGAAAAACAGTGGGGCAACACTGACACTTTCGCTTAAAAATGGAAATGCGAAATTTGCACTGGCAAAAACGGGAGCAGTTATATCTGTTTCGTTTCTCGTACTTTTGACGGGAACGGCGGCTGCGGCTTTGACTAACGAAATACGTTTAGGGCTTGGCAACCCGCTTCGTTTGCTGTGTTCGCTTGCGAGATATTACAACACAACGTTAAATATTTCGGTGCTGTGGTTTGTGATATTATCTCTGCTGATGAAAACCGCGGCGGTATCTGTTTTCGGTATGCTCACAGCGCTGCTGTCGCTTCTGACAGAAAAGCAGATCACTGTTTTGTTCACATTTGCAGCAGCGGCTGCTTCCGCTGTTATATACTACAAAATCGACAGCGTGTCGGCTTTGGCTTTTTTGAAATTTTCAAGTCCTGCAGCACTATCTGCGCCCGATGAGCTTTTCGGAAATTACGTCAATATCGGCGTTTTCGGAGAGCCGATAAATGCCGTGTTTGTCACGCTGTTGGTATGCGCTGTTCTTCTGATGATCATGACCGCTGTTACAGCGTTAATATATCGAAAATGTTCGGTTGCCACGCAGCAAAGAAAATCGAAAACAAAGGATCGTCGTGTCAGTGATAAATTATGGGTAAACGAGCTTTATCGTACTTTTATTTCTTGCAAGGGTCTTGCGATAGCGGCGCTTTTCATCGCAGGATATGCCGTTCGGCTGGGCAGTATTGAGCGTCCGTTTGATATTGACGATATGATGTATGCCGACTATATACGCTATCACGGCGGTGCAATTACCGAAACTACCGAAAGTTACATCAAGACCGAGCAGGCAAGATTTGACGGCGTTCGAAGCGATATGTATGCCCTGTCCGTGGCGTTTTCACAGGGAAAACTCACGGGCACCGACTACAATACCCGGTATGCGGCGCTGTCACAGCGGCTTATGGGCGAACGCTCATTTGCCCGATTTTTAGCTCAGTACGAGGAGGTAAAGGATATACCGGGTTCGGTGCTGATTTATGACACAGGGTACAGAAAAATATACCGTGCTAATCTGACAGCGCTTTTTGTGCCGATAGTGCTGATGCTGTTTCTGACTGTTCCGGTGTATGGTGCAGACAGAGCAAGCGGATTTGATTTGTATTCCAAAGCCTTAAAGCACGGTAATAAACATCTTCTGTATTGCAGAATACGCTGCGGATTTGTTATGTCGGTTGTATTCACAGCACTGTTTTCATTGACGATGGTTTCAAGATATCTGTTACTTTACGGAGCGGACGATATATTGTCGGGAGCAAATAATCTGATATTTGTATCCTTACCCGATTTTAAGCTTCCAATAATACTTTGTCTTGGAATTATGGTGCTGGTTGATATTTTTATTGTTTCATGTATTGAGGCAGTGGTTAATATCCTTCTGAAACACAGGTGGTAAATATGCCCATTTTTGCGTATCTGAACGACAGCAGATCCGCCTTTTGCAGTTCTCATTATATCTAATCTTGATTTACTAAATCGTGATTTGATATTAAAGGAAATCAAGCAAATCAGCAATTATCGCATTTATACTGAGCTTGGAATCAATGCGGGAAATTTCAATGATTTTGTGAAGAACCGCAAATTGAACAGACTTAGTTTGAATAAGAGCAGAGAGGTTTATAATTATTTGCAGAATATGTAATAGTAAACACATATAGCCGTTACTCCGTTATCGGAGCAACGGCTATTTTTTACGCCTGTTCATATCTTCAGAGCGGGTGGGGGGATGTTTTCATCTGAAAACTGTATATAAGGGTATAGGGGGATTTTTGGACGGATTTAATCAAGGTGTTGTCAGTTTAGCTTGACCGGAAACAGGCTATTACAAATAATCTGATATGCAAAATTTGACTATATATATGCTTACTGACCGCATACATAAAAAGGAGAATATAAAATGATGTTTGATTTAGAAGCGATAACCGCAGGATTTACAATGGAACTGTTTCCCCAGATTAGGGCTGAATACACCCATAGCAGCAAATGATGAGTATTTTTTGATTGCGCCTATCTTTTCAACATTTAGTGAATGACAGGCGGGGCATTCCGGTAAATAACGTGTCGGAGCGGGTTTTCTTGTTTCGTGAATAATAGTTTTGCCTTCGGATGCTGACTGTGTTTTGCTGCAATGTTCACAGGTGATAATGGTATCATTTTTGATTGTGACACTGTGATTGCCGTTTTCGAAATCATAAATATCGTGGTTAGTGTACATATACTCACCACATTCACAGCATTTAAGCATAACATATCCGTCAGGGTCATTTAGAGATAATTCAAACATCAAAAACACCGCCTTTTATATGGATTTATTTCTATAATAATTATACTATATATAAGAATAATTATCAAGATATTTAGAATATTTAACTTTCCCCAAAATCAACAATCCAATGTTGAAAAAACCACGCAGGCAAGG